>JAGFXV010000160.1 GCA_017861475.1 Bacillota bacterium
TTTTCCCGTATTTTCCCGACCGAGATGATGCGGTATTTCAAATTGTCTCCTCCGTAGCTTGATTTACATTTTATTTATTACCAAATATTGTAGCACAAAAAATCGGCTGAATTATATTCAGCCGATTTTTACAAGACTTATGGCGGGTATGGAGAGGCTGCCAAATAAATTCATTCATATCCAACCGTTCATATACCCTGCTCCGCTTTTTGAACTGGAATACTATTTAGGAGTTGACCTCACAAAGTGCCAGAATGGTCATCCAGGTTCTGACATGGCCGTACTCATCGCCGACAATTCCCGTAAACAGAGCTTCCAGGGCAAGATTGTCTACCATTTTAGCCATTTGGGCATACATTGAGATCGCACCCAGATCATCTGTGATCGCTTCACTTACCAGGGAAATAAACGTTGCATTATTGCATGGAGCACAATTTGACATATGTCTCACCTCCCTGTTCAATTACTTACATGCTATGCTTTTGCAAGTACAATGTTACAGTCGAGGGACTTTATGGTAACTAATTCAAGAAGGCAAGAATAATATACTCTATAAAATGAAACAAGGAGATGAGAAAATGGAGTCAGATCAATTTATTTCCGTGCTTCAGCAGGCCATGGAGCAAACCAGTAATTCTTTAGTCAAATGTGAAAATTTACTGCAATCTGCGAAAGATAAAGACATGCAAACCATAATCAAAAATATAGTTGAGAAAAAACAAGCCCAGTTGGCACTGCTCAATCAAATTAATGCAACTGCCCAAGAGGGCCACGATATTCCGGATTTGTTAAGCGCAGGTTCATTCGGTGATTTAAGCGGAAGAAGTGAAATTAATAATAACTTAAATCAATTGATTCAATCCGGAATGAATGTTTCTCAAACCAATACTGCTACTGCCAATAAACAAAAACGTAAGAATTCAACTAAAACAAATGAATGCAGAAACTGCAAACATTACAAATACTGCAAAGCAATGAACAAGTTAATGGATTAACAGGATTTATTCCTTTTCCTTCTCCTCCGGGATGATGCAGCTCAATTGCTAAATAGGGTATTATATAATTTAAAAGATACAATTATTTAGTTAGCGACAAATGAATTTTAAATATTAATTACGGAGGGGAATCAAATGCATACAGAAAATGATCGCCAACCTATCGCACCATATATAGCCATAGGCCTTTCAACTGTCGTTTATGGTATCAGTGAAAGAAAGCATATCACAGCTAATCTTAATATTATTGAGGATTGTATTGTGGGTGCAATTGAAACAGTAAATATCAATATGCCTGTAAAAATTGTGGCTTTGCCGGAAGGTTCACTGACAGGATTTACGGATGAAGTGTTTGATATCCCCCATGTTATTGCAGCCCGGGAACTATTTATCGATATCCCGGGGGAAGAAACCGACCGCCTGGGAAAACTGGCTCAGAAATACAACACCTATATTATCGCCCAGTGTAAAGCTCGTTGGCCCCAGATAATGAAGGATCGCTTTTTTAATACCCTATTCATAATCAGCCCGGAAGGAAAAGTTGTTCATAAAGCTGCTAAAAATCACATTTGGTGTCGGGAGCGCTCCTGCACGCCCCATGATATATATGACCGCTGGGTGGAAGTATATGGAGACGACATTGACGCTTTCTATCCGGTTTACAGATCCGCTGACATCGGTAATATAGGCACCATTTGCTGCAGTGACGGTGAGTATCCGGAAGCAGTAAGAGCACTGGCTTTCAATGGTGCAGAAGTTGTTTACCGTCCCAGCGAGGCCATGCCGATGACCGGCAGCGGTTACCCAGGCGGCGGCAGCTGGCTGATCCAGAACAGGGGGCATGCCGAATTCAACTCGGTTTACATGTTATGTCCCAATGTCGGGCCGGTTTTTATTCATCCCAGAGTGAAACATCCCTTTAATGTCGGCGGAGGCAATTCCCATATCATTGATTACCGCGGCGAAATCATGTCCTATTCCGCCTCCAATTACAATACCATCGTATCCGCGGTAATTGATATTGAAGCCCAGCGGCAGTTCCGGGTGATGAACCTGAACAGCAACTGGACCAAGGATTTACGGACGGAAATATTTAAACGCATGTATGAAAAACCGATTCATCCTAAAAATTTATGGTTGGAAAAAGATCCGGTTCACCATGCCGAAGCAGATGAAATATATCGCGCCAATATCGGCCGGTTGCTGGAAAGAGGCAGTTATACCGCTCCTTATCATCAATTTCCCGGTGCGCAATGCCAGTCTCCGCCAATGTCTGAAGAAGAATGGCAGGATGCCAAATCTCTTTGGGATAATTGGGCTTTCGATGAATAAACGAAGCTGACAAACAGGAAACCGATTTGCAGAAATCAAGCCCGTACCATTCATATGTGGCACGGGCTTGATCATTCACTCCTTATTATATTCCCGGCAAAATACTAGTACCCGGTCAGATTTCTTGACCGTCTTTTTTTTATTGACTCTGAGACCGTTTCTGTTTTCTTTTTGTCCATTGTCTCCAGGTAACTGCAATTTCATCATAGTCATCCAGCTCCGTCTTGAGCAATTTATGAATCGGTGCATTGTGGGGCGCGTTTTCTATGATTTCCGGATTTTCATAACATTCTTTCGATATCTGCCGCAGAATGGCCAGATATTCGTCAATATCATCTTTGCTGTAAGATTCACAGGGCTCCAGCGTGAACGGTTCCGGGATAATCCAGGGATGATGAGACATCCAGTAATGCTGGAGGCCGAAATCCACCATGCGGCGCTGTACATCCTCGGTTCCAAAGCCGGTTTCCTCTTTCAATTTCTCCCAGCTGTAACGTACCTGCTCCATCCTCCGTTTGCCTTCGGCATAATGAATGACCGCTCCAGGAATCTGGGCAATGTGCTTGCACATATACTGATTGTTCAATACTGATATAACCGACGCTTCTTTTAAACCATCCGCGCCCATCTGCATGATCCACATATAAGCCTTGAGCACAATGGGTGCATTGCCGAAGAAAGACCGAACCCGACCTATACTCTGAGGACAGTCATAATTCAGAGCGTATTGGCTTCCGTCAAATGTTACCCGCGGAACCGGCAGATAAGGCTCCAGGAATTCTTTTACCCCGATCGCGCCGACGCCGGGACCCATACAACCGTGAGGGGACGAGAAAGTCTTGTGCAAATTGAAGTGGCATAAATCAAAACCGGCTTCTTTGGCCCGTGCGATTCCCAACAGGGCGTTGGCATTGGCCTGGTCATAAACACAGAGCGCTCCCGCCTCATGAGCAGCATCGGTATATTCTTTGATGCGGGGATTATAGATACCGGTATCCTCCGGATTGGTAATAAATATGGCGGCCGTTCTGCTGGATACAGCGGCTTTAAACGCCTCCAGATCAGGGTAGCCGTTTGCATCCGGCATCAGGGTGATGACTTTATACCCGGCGGTTGCCGGACTTCCTGCATCACATGGATGAGAAAAAATGGTGGTAATGATCTCATCCCGCTTCGAATCTCCCCGCGCTTCATGATAAGCCCGCACAATACTGGCATTGGCCAGAACTCCCTGGGCGCCTCCTCCAGCCTGGAAAGAAAAATGATCCAGTCCTGATATTTCTCTCAAAAATCCCTCTACTTTGTGGTAGACCTCCAATATACCCTGGATAGTAGACACCGGCTGAAGAGGATGTATTTCCGTGATATTCGGATTACGCGCCATCAAATGCTCTTGCACTTTGGGGCTGTATTTCATGGTACAGGTACCCTGGCTGATATCAATACTGACATCGGCCCCCAGCGTTTCCTGCGAAAGATGCAAATAATGACGGTTCACCCGCATCTGGCTAACTTCGGGCAAGAGCGGCGGCTGCTTGCGTTGGAGATATGCCGGCAGTTCAGCCATGCAATCTCCTACCTCTGTTTCTACCTCATCCGCAGGTTGAGGTAGCAATACACCGCGTTCACCGGCTACGCTCATATCAAAAATCAAAGGTTCGTCCCATTTGGCCTCATGAAAGTTTCTCAGAAAAGTTATATTGTCTCTGGGCATTCATTATCAGTCCTTTCTGTTGCCGATTTAAAAGAAATTAATTAGGCCAGTACAACTGCTTTCAGGGCGTCGGCCAGTTTGTTCATATCATCCTTGCTGTGCACCTCGGTAACGCAAAACAATGCGCTCTGGCCCAGCTCGGGGAACTCTGCCGATAGATCCTTGCCGCCGATTATTCCTTCGCGCAGCAAACCTTGGTTGATTTCAGCCACGCTCTTGCCAGCAGCATCAAAATTGATTACGAATTCTTTGAAAAAGGGGCTGTTAAACTTTATTTTTACTCCTTGGATCGCGGCGATCTTTTTGGCCGCATAACGTGAATTCTTCATGATCGTCGTCCCAACTTCTTTCATACCCTGAGGTCCCATTAAAGCCAGGTAAACTCCTACGGTAATGGCCCATAGGTTTACCCCGGTGCCGGTAAATTCCTTACCTTTTTCCCGCAGGGCATAATGGGTTCTCTCGATTAAAGTAGTGGCAAAACCGTATTCGCCGGGGACAATGGTCTCGGTCATTCCGTCCACCAGGTCCTTGGTTTCCTGCATATATTTCATATCATCAAAAGTAGCGATAAAACCACCCACACATCCCCCGCAGGCCAGGTGCAGACCCAGAGGATGAAAGTCACCGCAGCTGATGGTGGCACCGTAATTGGCCGGTGCCTCCAGTACGCCCAGAGAAATGGGGTCGGTGTAAACAATGAATTCCGCCCCGGCATTACGTGCAATTTCTGCAATTTTATCAGCTTGCGTTTCAATAACGCCCAGATAACCTGGATTTTCAATCAATACAGCCGCCACT
>JAGFXV010000161.1 GCA_017861475.1 Bacillota bacterium
GCAGAAGCTAATGACTATGCCCGTTTGGCTGGCGTGAAGGCACAGTTACACCCGGATCTGATTGCCGATCTCGACTGTTACGATGCCATGAAAATAATGGCCATCAGCCAAAGTGAGCCGCAGCTGCTGGCGATGGAAAAAGAGCTTAAAGCAAATTATGTCGGGCAGCTCTATATCACCCGTTCCAAACCATTCTATCTGGAAGTGATGGATCGGCAGGTCGGCAAAGCCCTTGCTTTGGAGCTGATCGCCGATCATTACGGGATTAATAGGACAGAAGTCATGGCGATCGGAGACAGTTTCAATGATTTGGATATGATAAAATGGGCCGGCCTGGGGATCGCGATGGGCAATGCCGTTGAGGCAGTCAAAGAGGCAGCTGATTTTGTTACCTTTTCCAACGATGAAGAAGGAGTGACGGAAGCGTTGCAGCGTTTTGTTTTACAGTAATATTTGTTGTTCGAGTTAAGGAATAATTGAAGTGAGGTTAAAATTATGGCATCCAAAGTATATTTTGCAAATTTGCGCATCAACTCAGGCAGTCTGCTGGATAGAGCGGAAAAAGTTTTACACCAGGCGGGATTATCCAAAATCATTGCCCCCCGTGACCTGGTAGCGATAAAGCTTCATTTTGGGGAAAGCGGCAATCTGGCCTATATCAAACCTCCCTATGTACGACGGGTGGTGGACATGATCAAGAAACTGGAGGGCCGTCCTTTTCTGACTGATGCCAATACCTTGTATGTCGGGACCAGAGCGAACTCCGTCGATCATCTGGAAACGGCCATCAGAAACGGTTTTGACTATGCAGTGGCAGGTGCCCCATTGATCATCGCAGACGGTTTGACCGGCAAGGACTATGTGAAAGTAAAAATCAACGGTGATCATTTAAAGGAAGTGAATATCGGCAGCAATGCCTACCATGCAGATGCAATGGTGGTGATGAGTCATTTTAAGTGTCATGAACTGACCGGATTTGGCGGAGCCCTTAAGAATCTTGGCATGGGACTTGGGTCGCGCAGCGGCAAACAGCAAATGCACTCCGATGTTTTACCGTCTGTTTTTGATAAAAAATGTACCGGCTGCGCAAAATGTAAGCAGTGGTGTCCGGCGGAAGCTATTGCCATGGAGGATTGGGAGGGCAATAAAAAAGGACGCAAAGCGGTTATCATGGCTGATAAATGTTGGGGATGCGGAGAATGCATGGTCAGCTGCCAATTCGGAGCGATAAGACCAAACTGGAAGACGCGTCCGGAAGCTTTGCAGGAAAAAATGGCTGAATACGCCCTGGGTGCAATGCAGAATAAAGAAGACAAGATCATTTTTATAAATTTCGTCATGGATATCAGTCCGGACTGTGACTGCAACAGCCATAATGATTTTCCCATCGTCCAGGATCTGGGCATCCTGGCTTCAACTGATCCGGTGGCTCTGGATAAGGCCTGTGTAGATCTGGTCAACAATATGCCGGCCATGCCGGGTTCGGTAATCGAGGGCCTGAAAGCCGGTAAAGATAAATTCAGAGCTGTGCACCCTGATATTGACTGGGAACCGCAGCTTCTTCATGCAGTTAAAATGGGTCTGGGCAGTATGGAATATGAATTGATCGGAAAATAGCTGCGGAGGCAAGAGCTTGGGAGAATATATTATAGCTATTGATATAGGCGGGAGCAAAGTACTGTGTGGTATTCTGGACCGAAGCGGAAAGATTCTGATGCGATCCCGGGAGCTCACTTGTGTTACCGGTGATCCGCAAGCAGTGATCGATCAGACGGAACGCATGGTTGGGGAAATGAAATTGGCCATGGGTTTGTGGGAACAGGACATTCTGGGAATCGGTGTAGGCGTACCGGGACCGCTTGATTATCAGGCCGGCATCGTAGAAGAATCTCCTAATTTGAAGTGGTTAAAATATCCGGTTCGAGAGGAATTAAGCAAAAGATTAGGGGCTAAACTTTTGCTGGATAAAGATACCAACGTTGCTGCTTTAGGGGAGTATTACTATGGCTGCAACTGCCAGTGCCGTCATTTGATTTATATTACGGTGAGCACCGGCATAGGCGGGGGCATAATTGCTGACCGCCATCTCTTGCACGGTCAGAACGGAGGCGGCGGAGAAATTGGTCATATGGTGGTGGCTCCCGAAGGCAGTCAATGTGGCTGCGGGCGCAGGGGATGTCTCGAAGCTATGGCTTCCGGACTGGCGGTAGCCCGCGAAGCAAATGCGCTGATTGCCCGGGGCGCAGGCCAAAGGATCCTGGCAAGTGTCTGCCCCGGCCAGCCTGTCAGTGCACGTGAAGTAGCCCAGGCTGCCCGCCAGGGGGACGAAGAAGCGCTTGGCCTTATTGATCGAATCGGCCGCTATCTGGGCATGGGGATTGCAAATCTGGTCAATATCTTCAATCCGGAAAGGGTCGTGCTGGGCGGGGGAATGGCATTAGGTCTCCAGGATCTGCTGCTGCCGGTCATACAAAATGAAGTAATGAACAATGTTTTTTCTTTGCATCGTCGTAGTTTGGAAATAGGTATGACTCGGCTGGGGGAAGATATAGTATTGGCCGGTTGTGCAGCCATGGTTTTGCACAGCCCGGTTGCTGAAAATTAGAATATCGGAAGGAGTTTTTCCATGTCGATCGAGAAAATGCAAAACTATCTCTATGATCTGCCGGAGCAGTTCAGCGAAATGCTAAGTTTGAGCATAGAACTGCCTGACAGATATAAAAAAGATTATCGCAACATTGTGGTCAGCGGTCTGGGTGGTTCTGCCATCGGCGGAGATATATTGCGTAGTTATGCGCTGGATCGATGCCGCGTGCCGGTACTTGTCAATCGTGACTATACGCTGCCGGCTTTTGTAAATGATCTTACCCTGGTTTTGACTGTAAGCTACTCGGGCAATACAGAAGAAACCCTCAGTGCCTATCAACAAGCACGGCAGTGTGGCGCAGATATAATTGCAGTCAGCAGCGGAGGCAAGCTGTCAGAGATGGCCAGGGAAGATGGTTGCCTGGTCGTTGAAGTGCCGGGGGGGATGTCACCCCGGGCAGCCAGCGGATATCTCTTTTGCCCGCTGGCTCTGATTCTTGAAAAAATGGATCTATTAAAAGGTGCCAGACTTGACCTGCAGGAAGCATGGCAGGTGCTGAAAGAATTACGGGAGGAAATAAACCCTGCCTTTGCCGAAGAAAATAACTTTGCCCGACAGCTCGCCAGGCAGATGAAGGATCGCATCCCAGTAATATGGGGCAGTTCAGGACATTCCGAGATTGCAGCGATGCGTTGGAAAGCCCAGATTAATGAGAATGCCAAAGCGCCGGCGTACTACAATACTTTTCCTGAACTGGACCACAATGAACTGGTGGGGTTTGAAGCACCGGCTGAATTACTGGCCAGGCTGCTGGTCATTATTATGTGTGATCCGGTTGATCATGAGCAAGTCAAAAAACGCATCCGCATAACCGGTGATATCATCCGGGAGAAGGTTGCCGGAGTGATTGAAATCAAGACCCGCGGAAACTCCTGGCTGGCCAAACTGTATTCGCTTATCTATACAGGGGATTATGCCAGCTTCTATCTGGCTCTTGAATACGGGATCAATCCTACTCCCGTCAAAGTTATTGATTATTTGAAAGCTGAACTGGTGCGTTAGTTTTCATTTATTGCCGAAACAGCATGCCAGGAAAAATCAAAACATAAGCAGGACCTCAAAGGGTTAAACTAATATCAGCCGGGGAGATAATATTTATCCCCGGTTTTTTTTGCTGATGATAAACGATGGATAATTCATGGTTGTAATGATTTGCGGAGGCGAAAAAATGAAATTTTATGGAGATTATCATACGCATTCCCGCCATAGTGACGGACGTCAGTCAGTTCGTGATATAGCAGCGGCGGCGCAAAAAAAGGGAGTAAAAGAAGTCGCCGTAACCGATCATGGGCCGCACGTAGCAGTCATAGGAGTTAAAAATGAAGAAACCTATCTAAAAATAAAAGATGAAGTAAGAGCAATAAACACTGATCTTGATTTTGACGTGACAGTTTTTGTCGGTGCGGAAGCCAACATCAAGGGTCTGCAGGGGGAATTGGATGTATCCGGGGAGATCATTGCGCAGCTGGATTTGTTGATTGCCGGACTGCATCCCTATACAAAGCCTTCGACGGTTGAAGACGGATGGGGCATATGGGTACAGAACAGTCTGCGTCATCTTGGTAAAGGGCAGCAGGAAAAAGCAAAAAATAATAATACCAAGGCTACCGTTGAAGCCTTGTATCGCCACCCGGAAATAGATATTCTGTCCCATCCTGGATTGTTTTTTACAGTTGATATGGAGGAGACTGCCCGGGCTTGTATTAAAAATGAAGTCCTTTTCGAAATAAATTGTGGTCATGAACATCCTCATCTTTCTGATATAATGATAGTAAACAAGCTGGGGGCTGATTTTATTGTCAACAGTGACGCTCATTTTCCGGAAACGGTTGCCCAGCTGACTTATGGGGAAAATATTATCAACCGGTTGGGAATTGAACCAGACCGGGTAGCGAATTACTGGGACGGAGGGGAAGATGATGATACAATCGGCCAACATCGATCAACATTTGCTCATCATTACCGGTATGTCCGGCGCCGGCAAAACACAGACTATAAACTGCCTTGAAGATTTGGGCTATTACTGTGTTGACAATCTTCCGCCCAGTCTGTTGATCAAGTTTATCGAATTGAGTATTCAAGCCGAGACCAGAATTGTAAAAGTAGCCATGGTTATTGATGTTCGGGGAGGGGAATTTTTCCATGATCTATCTCGCTCTTTAGGCGA
>JAGFXV010000162.1 GCA_017861475.1 Bacillota bacterium
GTTTTACTCAATGGAGCCGCCAACAAAGTCGTGCTGTTATTCGGCCTGGAGGCAGAGTCGGAACATTCCAAAGGCCATTCCGAAGAAGAATTACGGATGTTGATCTCAGCCAGCTACAAAGAAGGGCAGATCAAGAAAAGTGAACAGCTGCTCCTGCAGAATGTATTTAAATTTGAAAAGAAAAATGCGGAAGAAATAATGGTCCCCCGACCTCAAGTTGTTTTTATGGATATCAACGATACCATGGAGAAAAATATCGCCATCGCCCGCGCTGCCAAGCATACCCGTTTCCCGGTCTGTGACGGCAGCCCCGACCAGGTGATCGGTTTGATCCATATCAAAGATGTTTTATACCAGGATGAAAATTCGTTTGACCTGGTGGATCTGAAACGAGATATTTTATTTGTTCCGGAAGGCATGCCGCTGGATAAATTGCTGCAGGAATTCCAGAAAACGCATCAGCACATGGCAGTGGTAATTGACGAATACGGCGGCACGGCAGGGATCGTAACCATGGACAATATTTTGGAGGAACTGGTTGGTGAAATTCAGGATGAATTTGATCAGGAAGAACCTGAGATCAAATCCCTCCCCGATGGAAGCATTATTGTCAGCGGTAGTCTGGATATTGATGACGCGGTTGAAGAATTCGGCCTGCCTCTGGGAGATGAAATTGATGAATATAATACCCTGGCCGGCTATGTTTTAGGTAAACTCGGCCATTTTCCCCAGACCGGAGAATCGATCAGTCTGGGAAAATACAAAATGGAAATAGCCAGAATGGACGGTAAACGCATCGACCAGTTCCGGCTTATCCCCCAAACCAGGCCAGAACATGAAGATAACAATTAATATGGCATTATTTTTTTAACTGAATGAACCTTTTCGCCAAATCGGGATCAAATTGTATCCCGGACATTTTTTGGATCTCCTCCATGGCCTCCTGTTCCGATAAAGCCTGCCGGTAAGGCCGGTCATGGGTCATGGCGTCATAGGCATCAGCTATCGCCAACAATCTGCATTCCAAGGGAATTTCTTCTCCAGCCAGGCCTAATGGATATCCCTGGCCATTCCACCATTCATGATGTTTGAGGATCCAGTCCGCGATAAGTGTCAGATCAGGCGCGGATAAGGCAATGCGCTGTCCGATCTCAGAATGTCTTTGCATCTCCTTGTATTCTGCCGAACTGAGTGGCCCTGCTTTAAATAAAATGGAATCCGGCACCCCCACTTTACCGATATCATGAAATTGTGCAAACAAACATAAATCCTTAATTTTATCTTCCGATAGATTAATCATCCCTGCCATCTGACTGATCAGATACTGTAACCGGTCTCCATGACCTTCGGTTATGTAATCCCTTGCTGACAGTGCATTCATAAGCGTTTGCACAATAACACTGCGGTTACTCTGACGGCTGTGTAGTTTTTGCCGATACATTTTATCGTCAGCTTGTTTGTAAATATCATACATAGTCGTCCGACAATGATCCCGAATTGCATAACCTGCAGATAAACTTAGCGGTAACTCCGGATGACGTTGATTATACGTTTTGATCTTTTCGGCAATTCGTTTTAGTGCATCTTCGACTAAAGATGCTGTTGTTTTCGGTAATATTACTGCGAATTCATCTCCACCTACCCGTGCAACTACGTCTTCGTTGCGGAAACATTGGCTAATAATCCGGGCTGACTGCAGCAAGACCTGATCGCCTTTATCATGTCCAAGCGTATCATTGACCAGTTTTAAACCATCCACATCAAATAATATTAACGCGACCGGGTTCCGCCGGCCGCTTTCCATACGACGCATCTCTTCTTCAAAGTAAGAGCGATTATAAAGGCCTGTCAGGGAATCATGCATACTCATGTATTCCAACTTGTCGATTGTTTCCCGGCGTTCGCTCACGTCCCGAATCAAGCCGCGAAATCCTACCATCCGATCATTTTCCATAATCGGTGATACGGTTGTCTCAACGTAAATTACCCTGCCTTCTTTGCCCTGTACGTACCAACCAAACTCCCGGATCGTTTGACGGGTTTTAAAGACTTTGTTAAAGGCTTTTTCCACCTTGTTAGCATTCTCTTCATCCATCAGTTCGCGAAAATTTAGTCCCGGTACTCTTTCCGGATCCATTCCCAAATAATTTAGCAAGTAGGTATTACAGAACGTGTAATTACCTTCAAGATCTACCTCATAATAACCTTCTTCAATATTTTCAAGTATGTTACGATACCTGGCTTCACTTGTCCTGGCAGCGCTTTCGATCTGTTTTTGACGGCTGACATCCCGTATGGTTTCAATTGCCCCCACTTTTCTGCCCTTCTTGTCTAACAAACAAGCCGCTTTACATTCCAGATAACTGCCTGATTTTATGAGAGGGAAATATTTTTCCATGGTTAAAATATTATTTTGGTCTTTTACGATAGGATATTCCTTTTGCCTTTGGTCAGAGGGCATCATCACCAAATCTATCAAGGCATCTTGCCGGCAACCGTAAAACGGCAGCGAATAGGCGTGATTCGCTTTTCCAAGAATATCTTCCGCCTTGACCCCGGTAAGTTCCTCCATGGCACGATTCCATACCGTAACCTTGCCTTCCTGATCGATTACTCCGGTCGCATCCGGAAGAAAATCCAGTATCGAAGCCAGTTGTTGATAAGCATTATGTAATTTTTCTTCTCTTGCTTCCAGGGACTCCAACTGCCCGCGCAACTCCAACTGATTATTTAAAAGATTTTGATTGGCAACGATTAATGACTCCTGCATCTTTACCAATGCCTGGTTGTTTTCGATCAGCTGCTCCTGACTGAAAAAGGCATCCTCATAACCAATATCAGCAGCTACAGTCAGGGCATCATTATGCTCCGACCCAGTCAGCAATTTTTGCCCGATATCGTAAACATCAAAGTTATTTTGCAAGTCTTTTTTACGCGAAATATTCATGGCACTTTTCCCCTTCAAATCAACAAAGAAAAAAATCATTTTTCCTTAATAAATAGTATTGTTGCATGCCTTGATAATAGAACCGGTTATCTAATATTATAAAACTATTTGGTTATATTTGGAAATTAATTCTTTTTTATCTGGAAAATCAATATGTTATCATATGTGTTATATGTATTTGCTTCAGGAGAGTTCTCTATGAAAGTCGAAACACTTGATTTGCATGGCTTTAATCAACAGGAAGCCAAAACGAAAATCCAGCAAAATCTTGACTGGATGATCAATCATGGGGTAGATGTCCTGGTGATCAGTCATGGTAAAGGACTTCACAGCAGCAACAACTTTGCCGTATTAAAAGCTGAAACCCGCAGATATTTGAAAGAAAACGCCGATTTAATCAACGCCGGCTATCAGGTCATATATGGAGAATCTGATTTTCCGGTTGCCCTCAGTTACGACGAAGGCAATACCCTGGTGGTTGTCCAGGGAATAGAGCATGAGTATATCGGCGGCAGAGTCCAGCAGGATAAAAATATGAGGATTTTTTCCGAAGATGGTCGGACAGCACGTAAAAATAGTAAAAATATCCGCAAACAAAAAAAGTATCGTTGATCGTCTCTCAATATTTATATATTTATCATAAATTTATGCATTTTATTCCATTTCCTGATATTCAAATCAATTGCTTACATGTTATTATTTAGTTAGATACTAATATATCAGGGGAGGGGGTTAGTAGAATGACAGAAATAAACGATTTCGAGATTCACTATAAGGTAACTGCCGATTACAAGGGGGAAGTAAAAGACGGTAAACCAAATGGCAAAGGCAAAGCTACCTTCCGGGATGGTGGAATGTATGAAGGGGATTGGGTAAACGGCAAACCGGAAGGATTTGGCAAAGAGTTTTACAAAGACGGTACCCTTCGTTACGAAGGTGAATACAAAAAAGGTACGCGCCATGGAACCGGCACTGTTTATTTTAAAGATGGCAGCAAAGGTCACAGCGGTTTATGGAAGTATAACGAACCCGCCAAATAAGTTTATAAAATATTGACTGGAAGTGAAAAGTCCGTTGTTTTATTTGATACAACGGACTTTTATTCTAAAACAACAAGGTTCCCGGACCTGCATGCAATCTTTGATTGCATCAGCAGATGGGTTTTTTACTCATCATCAGGCAGCGTAAATCCGATCAGCTGCGTAACATATCGTTCTCCGTTCCATTCAAGACAGGAAATTGACGCCGGGTACAGATAAATATCCCACCGGTCATTTCCATGCAAATAATTGAGGACCGTTTTGATCAGCCCGCCATGACTGACTATCAGTACCGTACCTTCATGCTTTTCAGCCAGCTCACTTAGCACCGGAAGGAATCGGGCCAGCAGCTCGTCAATGGATTCTCCCCCCGGCACCTTTAATTCAACATTGCTATTGAACCATTTCTCATATTCCTCGGGATACATGCATTTTACTTCCTCATAAGTCATGCCTTCCCAACTGCCGAAGCCAATTTCCCGCAAACGTTCATCGACCTGCACCGGCAGATGCAATTCGCGGGCAATAATTTCTGCCGTTTCTCGGCTGCGTGATAAATCGCTGCAGTATATGGCTTCAATATTTTCATTTTTATGCAGATAACGGGCGATCTTGCCGGCTTGTTCCCGGCCTATATCATTCAGTGCGATGTCCATATGTCCCTGATATTTTTGCAGTGCGTTCCATTCCGTCTGTCCATGTCTGAGCAGCAATACTTTCATAAAAAATCAAATACCTTTCGCGTTGCTTTATAAAATCAATATTCTATGCCCCGCCGGGCTTTGAAACCTTGCGTA
>JAGFXV010000163.1 GCA_017861475.1 Bacillota bacterium
AGCTGATGTTGGTATTTTTCTTCCCCCAGGATGGCACAAGCACCCACTTGAGCCATGGCTTCGACCATTAATACGCCCGGCATGATAGGATTGCCGGGAAAATGGCCGGCAAAATAAGGCTCATTGAGCGTGATATTTTTCATTCCGGACGCGCTTTTTCCCGGAACCAGGTCAAAAATTCTATCAACCATAAGAAACGGATAACGATGGGGAAGGATCTCCATAATCTCTTTTATATCCATGTTTATACCTCAAGTCTTACTCGGCAAATTTTCGTATGATCAAGACGGCGTTATGTCCTCCGAAGCCCAGCGAATCTGATATAGCGATATTTATACTCTTTTTCCTGGCTTGCCCGGGAACATAGTCCAGATCGCAAGCAGGGTCAGGCGTATCCAGGTTGATTGTGGGCGGGACAATATCCTTGTCCAATACCAGTGTGGCCGCGATCAATTCCACCGCTCCTGCTGCCCCCAGCATGTGGCCGGTGGATGGCTTGGTGGAAGTCACCAGCAAATGATTGCTATGGGTAGCAAATACTTCTTTGATGGCATTGGTCTCGGTAATATCATTAAGGGTCGTGCCTGTGCCATGTGCATTGATATAATCTACTTCCCAGGGATCGATACCGGCATCGTCCAGGGCCATCTTAAAAGCCATGGCTGCTCCATGACCGGTCGAATCCGGCTGGACCATATGATGAGCATCGGAACTGGCTCCATAGCCGACCAACTCCGCATAAATTGTAGCTCCGCGTTTGAGCGCATGGCTCATTTCTTCCAGGATTACCATGCCAGCACCTTCGCCCATGACAAAACCATCCCGGTCAAGATCAAAGGGACGACAGGCTTTTTGCGGTTCCATATTGCGTGTGGACATGGCTTTCATCGCACAGAAGCCTCCTATACCCATGGGTGTAATCGAAGCTTCCGTTCCTCCGGCAACCATTACTTCTGCTTTGCCGTTCTGGATCAGATGAAAGGCTTCACCGATTGAATTTGTCCCTGATGCGCAGGCGGTTATGGTGCAGCCACTGGGCCCCTGGGCGCCTAACATGATTGATATTTGGCCGGCGGCCATGTTGGCGATATACATGGGAACGAAAAACGGATTGATCCCGGCCGCACCTTTTTTCAACAAACTGGCATGTTGCTTTTCGAAGGTTTCCAGACCACCTATGCCGGAACCTACCCACACACCGGTTTTACTGCGCTCCGTTTGATCAATGCTTAAACGTGCGTCTTCGACCGCGATACGCGCTGCGGCACAGGCATATTGTACGAATAGATCCATACGCCGTGCTTCTGTACGGGAAATGTAGTCCTGGGGATCAAAGTCTTTCACCTGCGCAGCGATCCGGGTCACAAAGGCGGAAGCGTCAAAACGATCGATCGTCGTTACGCCGCTATGGCCATGCAACAAATGATCCCAAAAGTCTTGCTTGTTATTGCCAATGGGCGTTATCATTCCCAAACCGCTGATCACTACTCTGCGAGGGAGCATTGTATCACCTCTAAGCTTTCATTGATAAAAAATATCCAACATGAATTATGCGTCTTGGCCCAGCAAGGCGGAGATATACTCGACTACTTCCCGGACAGTTTTCATGCCTTCGGTGGCTTCTTCAGGAATCTGTATATCATACAATTCTTCCAAAGACATCAGCATTTCAACAACATCCAGTGAATCTGCTTCCAGATCCTCTTCAAAGCGTGACTCCAAAGTAATGCTCTCTTCAGGGAGATCTTTGATTTCAATGATTATTTTTCTTACGTCTTCAAATACTGACATTAGTTCTTCCTCCATTTTTTCATTTATTGTTTCTATTGCTTCCTGCACGGTGAGGATTAGGAACGATTATATCGATGACATTCCGCCATCGATCCTGATTACCTGACCATTTATATACCCAGCCTGGGGTGAAGCTAAAAATGCAACTGTTGCGGCGACATCTTCGGGGGTACCTAATCTGTCTGCAGCAATGCTTTTTAGAATTTTGGCGCTTTGCTCCGGGCTGAGCGCTGCCGTCATATCACTCTGGATAAAGCCTGGTGCTACGACATTGGCAGTAATACCTCTGTTTCCATATTCCTGGGCCAAGGAAAAAGTGAAACCCAGCAATCCTGATTTGGCAGCAGCGTAATGGGCTTGTCCTGCATTGCCGTTGATCCCAACTACCGACGAAATGGTAATGATCCTGCCATAGCGTTTTTTCATCATATGTCGGAGCACGGCCCGGCTGCAGTAAAAAGCAGAATCCAAATTGGTATGGATCAGCTGATGCCATTCTTCGTCACTGATGCGGAGCATAAGCTGGTCTTTGTTGATGCCGGCATTATTCACCAGCACATCCACCCGTCCATACGTTTGAACGGCTGTATCAATCAGGTGCTGGGCATCTTCGGAATTTGATACGTCCGCGCCTACAACGATACCCTGACCGCCGGCGGCTTGCATTTCTTCCAGGACATGATCAGCTTGCTCCCGATTTTGCCTGTAATTAATGACTACATTAAATCCATCCCTGGCCAGTTGCAGGGCAATGGCTTTACCTATGCCTCTGGAGCTGCCGGTGACGATTGCTGTTTGCTCATTCATGATGATTTGCCTCCGCGATTACTTTATTTAATGAGGGGATGTCCTCTATATGACCCAATAAACGGGAACGGTCGATTTTTTTGATCAAACCTGAAAGGGTAGAACCGGGGCCAATTTCTACAAAATAATCAACCTGGTTTAACATATAACGGATACTCTGCTCCCAAAGTACGGGAGAGAAAAGCTGTTTTTCCAGGAGGTCTGCAAAATCCTTACGGGGATTGGCTTGCGCATTTACGTTGCTGACTACCGGCACGGATGGTTCCTGCCAATCCACACTGTGAAGTTCAGGCTGAAGCTTAATAGCGGCGTCCCGCATTAGTTGACTGTGAGAAGGCACACTGACCGCCAGGGGTACAACTCGCCCCCCAATCTTTTTCAGCGATGCGCCGGCTTCGTTTACGGCTTCCGTTTCCCCTGAGATAACCAATTGTCCGGGACAATTATAATTGGCAATATCAACCATGCCCTTTGCCCTTTGACAGATTTCGGTTACTTGATCAGCCTCCAGGCCCAAGACAGCTGCCATGGCACCCTTGCCATCAGGAACGGCTGTCTGCATAAAGAGAGCTCGATGCTGCACCAGAGGGAGCGCTTGCTGCAGACTCATTGCACCTGTAGCTACGAGGGCTGTATATTCTCCCAGGCTGAGTCCTGCCATCATGACAGGAGAGAGACCATGCTTTTTAACGACTTCCAATATGGCCAGGCTGGTTGTCAGCAACGCCGGTTGGGCAAATTCAGTTTTGTTAAGCTGTTCTGCCGGACCTTCAAAACACAAGGCACTTAACTTATATCCAACGATTTCATCAGCCTGATCGTAAATCCGGGCGGCTTCAGCATAGTTTGCCGCCAATTCTTTTCCCATTCCCGGACGTTGTGCTCCCTGACCAGGAAAAACAAAAGCTAGTCCTGGCATCGCTGTTCCTCCAATCTTTGCAAAACCTGTTCAGCATCTTTGAAAATATCAGCAATGATATCTGCTGCAGGCTGGACTTTGTTTACCAGTCCGCAAATTTGACCAGCCAGTATACTGCCGCTTACCAGATCACCGTGTACAGCTGCGGCAGGATAGCGTCCCCGCCCCATTTCCTCCAAATCTTCCTTGCTCATGCCAGCTTTTTCAGATTGCAGATAAGCACGGGTGAATTTGTTATGGATGGCACGAACCGGGTGGCCGGTTGATGTACCGCATACGACCGTATCTCTGTCCAGTGCTTTGATTACTTTTTCCTGGTAGACAGGGTGTACATTGCATTCCTCGGCACAAATGAACCGGGTTCCAATTTGCACCCCTTGCGCACCCAGGGCGAGGGCGGCCATGAATCCACGCCCGTCAGCAATTCCTCCGGCAGCAATGACCGGAATAGCAACCGCATCTACGACCATCGGAACCAGGCACATGGTAGTCATTTCTGCCACATGTCCGCCTGATTCAGTTCCTTCCGCAATCAGGGCATCTGCGCCCAGACGGCTGAGTCGTTTGGCCAGGGCCACGGAAGCGACTACCGGAATGATCTTGATTTCGGCTTGTTTTAAACGTTCAATATAAGGCCCGGGATTACCACCCCCCGATGTTACCACCGGAACTTTTTCCCGGATTACCAGATCCACTACTTCATGAATATGGGGCGATCCTAACATTAAATTAACGGCAAAAGGTTTGTCAGTAAGCTGGCGCAGCAGATCGATCTCCTGTTTGATCCAAATGCAATCAGCGCTTCCCGCTCCGATGATCCCCAGACCCCCGGCTTGCGAAACTGCTGCTGCCAACCTGCCGCCTGCAATCCAGGCCATAGCCCCCTGCAAAAGAGGGTATTTAATATTCAATAAATCACACAATGCGGTTTTTATAAGCATTTTATTCACTCCCCCAACGGACTAAAGCCCCACCATATGTTAAGCCTGCCCCGAAGGCGATGATTAATACCAGATCACCGGATTCCAAGCGGCCTTCTTTTTCGGCCAGAGACAAGGCTACCGGGATCGAGGCAGCCGATGTATTACCAAATTTATCAATATTAATAACAGTCTTTTCTGCGGGGATATTCATGTGCTTCATGGCGGTTTGAATAATGCGCAGATTGGCCTGATGGGGCACAAAAAGATCAATATCCTGATAGGTTAAACCGGCCATGTCGAGGAGTTTTTGGGCGGTTTCCACAATCACTTTGCTGGCA
>JAGFXV010000164.1 GCA_017861475.1 Bacillota bacterium
CGTTATGGATGGAAAGATCAAACATATAAAAGTCCGGGTCGGCATCCGGAATCCGGAAAAGGGGGAAATCATCAGCGGATTAAAAGCGGGGCAGAACGTGGTGCGTGATGCCAGCACTGATATCAAAGAAAATACCCGCGTTAAGGTTAAATGATACCGGCGGATAGTGTGTGATTTGCCCAGGA
This sequence comes from Bacillota bacterium, assembly GCA_017861475.1. GTDB lineage: Bacteria > Bacillota > Syntrophomonadia > Syntrophomonadales > Syntrophomonadaceae > Syntrophomonas_B. The sequence goes on from JAGFXV010000164.1 coordinate 186, forward strand.
AATAGATTAAAATCGTTCCTGCAGATATTCTTCGCCGACTTCTCTTAGATAAGTAAGCAGCGTTTCCCGTTCGGGCAGAGGGATCTGCCGCAAACGGACCTTTTCATGGCAGTGGGGGCAGACCAATTGGAAATCGGCATATTTTTTCGGATCCTCGAGTGCTTCCAGCAGCAACGACAACAACGTGGGGACGGTTTTTTCACCCTCAGAGAAGGCGGCTGCAGTTTCCAGGGTCCAGTTATATTCATTGGCGTCTTTGCCACAGGCTGAACAATAGATCATCAGGGTGGCAGCGGGATTTTTTCTGATAGCCTTTACCTCCCCCATTAGCAATAGCATAACGCCATTATTTTATGCCAGTTAAAAATAAAAGACAAGCACGGCATTTTTTATAACGAAGAGAGCTGCTGGATGAAAAATAGCAAAAAAGGCGGATTTCTATGCGCGAAGACATGAAGGCACAATTGATGATAAAATGCCCGGCTTGCAGGAAGAGCCGCAACGAGTACAACTGGAGTATGAAAACGGCGGCTCGTTATTCGATCGGGGCAGATACCTGTCCGACCTTGATCCAGGTGCTGCTGTCCTCTTTGGAAGGCGACGAGGAAACATTTGCCGGGTATCGGCTGGTATGTCCCAAGTGTAACTACGGCATAAACTATGAAGATCTGGAAAAACCCGACGCGGAAGCGATTCGGGTTTATGCCAAGGCAGTAGGGGATGAGTATTGTTACTTCTGGTATTAAGAAAGCAGAGCTGATTTGTTCAAATATAAACATTGACCGGTATCATCTAATGAAAAATATCTTGATGGCAGCTATCCTGCTCACTCTTCTGCAGCATGTTTTGCCGCCGCCATTCCGGAGTATAAATGGAAAGCCTTTTGATCCGGCGGATCAATTTATTGGGCGGGATTTGCAGCAGGTCCTGCAAAGACAGGAACAAATCAGTCGGGATGTTATCACGGCGGGCTTCACCGTGGGCAATCAAAAGGGAGGATGCTTTTAAGGCATCCATTTTTGCATAGGAAGCGTGCAGCCAATGGGGAAACATAACCGGTAAAGGAGTTTGATATTTGCCCTTGACCTCCAAAAAACAGTCCGCGACATAAAGCAGCGATTCCGGCTCGTTGTACAGTACCAGATCATGAGAAGTATGACCCGGCACCACGATGGCTGTCCAGTCCGGAAAAAAGGGCAGGGCATCGCCATCTGCCAGCAGATGGTCAGCCTGGATCCTGCTGTTGAAAAGTCCCTTTTCCAGTTTGCCGCGGGTACGCCTGGCGACCGTTTGCATCAAGACGCAATCGATGACTTTTTGCATAAATCCGCCGGGGCCTGCATACCAGCGATCCAGATCTTTGTGCGCGGCCAGCGGGATGCCGAATTTTTCGCGCAGCAAGACTGCGCCTCCGGCATGATCCGGATGCATGTGGGTCACTACGGCCAGTTTGATTTCCGACGGTGAACGATGCAGTTTTTCCCGGCAGAAATCTTCGATGCGTTTGACATCGCTTACGGCGCCGCAGTCCAGCAGCAGCAAGCCATGTTGGTATTCAGCCAGAAAAAGATTTTCAATATATCCCGGTATGATATGCAGCGTAAAATTGTCCGAAGGCACGTCGTCACCTTCTGTATTTTTATTACCGTAATCCTGTAGAATATAATTTATCTTGAAAACTGTGATCATAAAAACATGTTACGTATGAATCAATTATTCTCCGTGGAGATTTGATTACCTTTTAAAGATTGCTAAATATTTCAAGGTCATATTGAAAACAAATACCTACAAGGTTAATTTTATAATAGCAGTTTGTTGATAAGGAGACTGGCGCATGAGATACAATTCCTGGGTGGGGATAAAGAGATTCTTTCGGGTCATCAATCTTTTCCTTCATATTTTCTGGTCTTTTTATTCTCTGAAGATAAAGGCACTATGGCACAAATCCGGCTGGAAGGAACAGCGCCGGGAGGAACTGTATGTTTCAGAAGCCCGTTTGTTTCGCAATACGGCCGTGGAAATGGGAGGTCTGCTAATTAAATTGGGGCAGTTCTTCAGCACCAGGGTGGATGTTTTCCCTCAAAGTACGACCCGTGAACTGGCCAATCTGCAGGATGAAGTCCCTTCGGTCGATTTCAAGGATACCCACTGGCGTCAGCCTCTTTGGGACAGGTTCATGAGGCGGAGCTTTTCAGCGGGCAAAAAGTGGCCGTAAAAATTCTGCGGCCCGGCATTGAAAAACTAGTCGATATCGATCTGCGGGCAGTGCGCCAGGTGATCGTCTGGATCAAATTTTTTACCGACTGGCAGCAGTGGGTGGATTTTGATGCTATCTACCGCGAATTTGAGGAAACGCTGCGGGAAGAACTCAACTACCTGCAGGAAGGGAAGAATGCCGAGACCATCGCGGCCAACAGTGCGGAAGATAATGAACTGATCGTCCCCGCGATCTATTGGGATTATACCCGCCAGCGGGTGCTGACCATGGAATTTGTGGACGGCTACAAGGTAACGGACTATGCGGGACTGGAAAAGGCCGGCATCAGCAGAGCCAAGCTAGCCCGCAGACTACTGGAAATATACGTAAAACAGATCTTGGTGGATGGTTTTTTCCATGCCGATCCCCATCCCGGCAACCTGTTTATTGACCCGGACGGCAAAGTGATCATGATCGATTTCGGGATGGTGGGCACCATTTCCCCGGAACTGAAAGAGAAGCTGATCAAAATGGTGCTGGCCATGGTCGACCGGGACAATATCCAGGTGGTCTACTACCTAAAACAGGTGGGTTTTTTGCGCCGGGACGCTGATGATACTTTGATCGCCCGGGCGGTAGGCGTATTTTTGGAACAACTTCTGGGAAAGGGAACAGATTTGTTTAAGAATGATTTGAAAGATCTTCTGGACGATCTGGAGGAAATTTTGTACGAACAGCCTTTTCAGATTCCGGCCAGGTTTACATTCATGGGACGGGCCTTGGGTACGTTGTACGGTATATGCATAGGCTTGGATAAAGAAATTAGTTTTCTGGATGCAGCCAAGCCTTATTTAAAACAGTTTATGCCCGAGGAAGCACGGCCGCTGAAATTAGCCAAAGACAAAGCAGTTGCCGTGGGGACTGCCCTGATAGAGGTTCCGCCCCTTATGGCAAAAGTCCTGCGGCAGGCGGAACGGGGCGATCTGGAACTGAAGCTGCCGCTGAAAAACCTGCAGGAAAATATTGAACAGAATACCCGCGCAAGTCTGGCGATTGCCTGGGGTATTGTTTGGGCGGCGGTAATTTTCAGCACGGTATACCTTTATGTAAATGGTTATATGATCGAAGCTCGCTGGGGATTGGGCGCGGGCATCCTGATCGGTTTGATTTTTATCGGCAAAACCAGAAACAACGACCGCAAACGAGTCCTGCACCATCCGGAAGGCATAAAAAAGATAAGGTAATCCGAGGAATAATAAATGTTGACCATATTTTTCAAATCACTGCTCATCGCTTATTCCGGGGCAATTATGCCGGGCAGCGTTTTTACCTATACCGTAGACCGGAGCCTGCGTCACGGGGTGAAGGCGGGATTGCTGGTATCACTTGGGCATGCGATGCTTGAGCTGATCCTGGTGATCCTTATATTTGTAGGGGCTGGCAAGTATCTGGCGGCGGAAGGAGCCGGTATCGGCATCGCCTTAATCGGAGGAATCGTACTGGTGTATTTGGGGTATCAGATGATCAGAGACGTGTATGAAAACCGGATTACGCTGGACGTTGGTGAAATGCAGAATAACAAGCAGGGTAACATGTTTATGGCGGGTATGGCTTTAAGCGCCACCAATCCCTATTTTCTGATTTGGTGGTCGGCGGTGGGGCTGACCTTGATCACGAGTTCTTACAATTCCCTGGGGGTACTGGGGATCGCCATCTTCTATCTTGGCCATATCCTGGGGGATATTTCTTGGTACGTATTTATTGCGGTTATGGTCAGCAAGACCCGGCATCTGCTGAACATCAGAGCCTATAAAATAATCATTGTCGTTCTGGCTTTGTGCCTGGTTGGTTTTGGCGTCAGTTTCTTTGCCGGCAGTATCAGACATATTATTTAATTACGGAGAAAGGTGAGAGCTTGAATAACAGAGCGATCAATTTGGGTTTTTCGCAACATTACTTTAAAGAAGCCGCCGATTACAAAGGGATGTTTCCTGGTCGAGTCATCGCCCAATACAAAGATCTATATAAAGTGGCTACACCGGATACTGATCTGATGGCGGAAATATCCGGAAAACTACGTTATTCCTCAGATTTGCTGTCCGATTATCCGGCAGTAGGCGATTTTGTCATGCTCGACCGGGAAAGCGATCAGGCGGGCAACGCCATCATTCACAATATTCTTGGCCGCAAGAGCGTTTTCGTCCGCCGGGCAGCCGGAACATCGCACGATGTTCAAGTGGTTGCTGCCAATATTGATTCAGTTTTCATCTGCATGTCCCTGAACAATGATTTCAATTTGCGCCGGCTGGAACGTTATCTGTCGATTGCCTGGGACAGCGGAGCCATGCCGGTGATCGTACTTACCAAATCCGATCTTTGCATTGATCTGCCGGTCAAGCTGGCTGAGGTCGCCGATATTGCCATCGGCGTTGACGTGTTGGTCACTTCAAGCATGACCGATGATGGTTACCAAAGCATTCTTACATATATTAAATCCGGCCAGACAGTTGCTTTTATGGGGTCATCCGGGGTGGGCAAGTCGACCTTGATCAACCGGCTTTTGGGCGAAGATGCCATCGAAACCAGGGAAATCAGGAAAGATGACAAAGGTAAACATACCACCACCATACGGCAATTGTTTGTGATCCCTACCGGCGGAGCCGTCATCGATACCCCGGGTATGCGTGAACTGGGGGTCGAAAGCGTAAACTTGAGCAAAACTTTCGCCGATATCGATGAATTGGCAGTCGAGTGTCGTTTCAATGACTGCCGCCACGAAAGCGAACCGGGTTGTGCAGTGCGAAAGGCGATCGAAGAAGGCTTGATTGATGAAGGACGCCTGCTCAGTTATAAGAAACTGAAAAAAGAAGCCAAATACGAAGGTCTTAACTCCAGACAAATTGAAAATGAAAAAATCAGTGAAATGTTTGCCGAATTCGATGGCATAAAAAACGCACGCGATTTTATAAAATCAAAAAGTAAAAAAAGATAAAAATTCTTAATTAATTTCGGTCTGTTCTCCGATGCTAAACAGAAAATGTTTCACGTGAAACATTTTCTGTTTTTAATATCTTTTATATTCGAAATCATTTAGGGTTTATTTAAGGGAGAATAAAAGTTATGAAGGAAATTAAAAATGAATTTAACGATCTGATTGCTTGTGCCACATCAAGCGAAGTATATCTCGATTATTGTGCTGAATTATATGGCTATCGAATGTATCTTTTTAACATGATGGACAAATACCAGTTAGACTATTTATTTAATAACGTTTCTATTTCCAAGAATGATTCCATTTTGGACTTGGGCTGTGGAAGCGGCAGCATATTAAATTACTTAATACAAAAGTATCAATGTCAGGGGACAGGTATTGATTTGCTTAATACTGAAATAATCAAAAAAGACCATAAACTACTCACATATATAAACGGAAATATAGACGAACTCGAATCCTACAGTTTAAGCCCCAATATTACAATTTCAGTAGATAGCCTTTATTTTAGCAGTCGTTTGGATAGACTTTTGAATGTCTTAACCAAAATAAATGGGAACAGGTTATATTTATATTATTCGCAATACGTTTTTGATAAAAACAACGAAGATAAGAATATTTTAAAGTGCAATTATACCAGACTAGCAGAAAGCCTCAAAAAAGCAGGAATCAAATATAGAACGATCGATTATAGCGAAAGTGAAAGATATCTTTATGAAAAAGCAATGCAAATATTGCCAAAATATGAGGAGGCTTTTGAACAGGAAGGCAATAAGGGCTTGTTTGAGAAAAAAATGAATGAAAACAAATTGGGTAAAGAATTATATGATAATAATTGTGCCAGCAGGTATTTATATTTCATAACATAAGGTGATTTCTAACCAAGAAAAACGATATCAGCAAAATAATTTATGTTAAGTGTTTTTTAAGTGGTATATATGAACAAATGGCAAGCCTTTAAATATAAGACTTGCCTTTCGTTAATTTAATAATATTTTCACCGAAATTTATTTTCATTGCTGTTTTTATTTATACAAGGATGATTCCCTCATCCGAGGCACTCATCTGTACCAGGCTGTTCTCTTTGATCTCCCCGCTGATTATTTTGCGTGACAGCAGCGTTTCCACTTCCTGCTGGATGAGCCGTTTCAAAGGCCGAGCTCCGTAGGCGGGATCATAGCCTTTCCCGGCCAGGTATCGCAGTGCGTTTTCATCCCACTGCAGATGTCCGCCCAGATTTTTTTCAAAACGCCTGGCTAGCGTTTGCAGCAGCAAATCGGTTATCTTCTCGATTTGGTCGGTACTGAGCGCCTGGAAGACAATGATCTCGTCCAGCCGATTCAAAAACTCGGGACGGAAATACTGCTTGAGGATGCTCATCACCGAATCCTTCATTCGTTCATAATTGCCGCCCTGCTCCTGGAAATGCAATATTTCCTGGCTGCCAAGATTGGACGTCATGATGATGATGGTGTTGCGAAAATCCACTGTCCGTCCCTGACCGTCGGTCAAACGTCCGTCATCCAGGATCTGCAGCAAAATATTGAAAACATCGTTGTGTGCCTTTTCGATTTCGTCAAACAATACCACAGAATAAGGACGGCGTCTTACGGCTTCGGTCAGTTGACCGCCTTCATCATAGCCTACGTATCCGGGAGGCGAGCCGATCAA
>JAGFXV010000165.1 GCA_017861475.1 Bacillota bacterium
GCCGATGACGTGCTGGATAAACTGCTGGTTGCCTTGCAGGCCGGCAAGCTTATCGACGGCCATAGCCCGGGTATCAGCGGCAAGGATTTAAATGCTTACATGGTGAGCGGAATACACACAGATCATGAGTGTTCAACTACCGGGGAGATGCTGGATCGCCTCTCTCGCGGTATGTACATCCTTTTGCGGGAAGGCTCCGCCTGTCATAACCTGCGTACTCTGTTAAAGGCAGTAACGCCGGCCAACAGCCGGCGCTGCATTCTATGTTCCGATGACCGGCAGCCTGAAACCATTCTGAAGCTGGGACACCTGGACAATCATCTGCGCATTTGTGTGGAGGAGGGACTGGCCATTGTACCGGGGTTGCGCGGTGATATCGTACTGGTGGATAATCTGCAGGATTTCCGTGTACAGCGGGTCTTCATCTGCGGCGAGGAAGTAGCAGCCAAGGGAGTTTATTTACCTCCGGTCGAATACTGTGATAATTCTACCGTTAGAGGCAGCTTCCATGTCAAGGATTTCTCTATAGAGAAACTGAAATTATCCTTGCAGTCCAGCCACGTTCATGTCATCGACATTCTTCCCGGCGGAGTGGTAACCGGTAAAGGAATTGCTGATGTAACCAGAAATGAACAGGGCGAATTTGTTTATCAGCCCGAACAGGATATTGTAAAAGTAGCGGTGGTAGAACGTCATCATAATACCGGGAACGTAGCTGTAGCGCTGCTGCGAGGCTATGGTATTCAGTCCGGAGCGGTAGCCTTGTCCATTGCCCACGATTCCCATAATATTATTGTGGTGGGCGTCAATGATGAAGATATGACTTTTGCCGTGGAACAATTAGTGAAACAGGGCGGCGGCATCATTCTGGCCAGGGATCGGAAGATTGTTGATTCCATGCCCATGGTGGTAGGTGGAATTATGAGCGACCAGTCCGGCGAATGGGTAAGCGAAAAGCTGAAACAAATGCATGAAGCGGCCTATGTTCAGTTGGGTATCAGCCGCGAAGTGGAGCCGATCATGACCCTGTGCTTTATGTCGCTGGCGGTAATTCCGGAACTAAAACTTACCGACATGGGGCTTTTTGACGTCACCAAATTCGGTTTCATTCCGCTGGAAGCGGATTAGTGCAGACGCAAGTAGGGGACGGTTCTTGACTTGCTTTCTGCTGAAGCAAGTCAAGAACCGTCCCCTTTAAATATTAATCTGCGAAGTATTCTCTTGTCATTTCTACCGTGACTTTGTCATCAGAACGCAACCTGATCGCCAGACTATGAATCTTTATAAGTTCGTAGTCAAAGAAATATCGACCGGTAAAAATTTTGCCCTGATAGAAGGCCTTATCCTGGTCAGAAGGTTCAGATTTTAGTGCTCTTACGGAAGCAATCATCAATTTCAGCCATTGCCATGCGATGGCTATCTGGCTCATAAATTCCAAATAGAGTACAGCATCAGCCAAAAATGCTTCATTGGTGATCCGTGCTTTCTTGGCTATCAGCTCCGCGGTGAGATCCTTCATCAGTTGCACTGCAACTTGAAGAGAATCTGTCTGTTTCCCCAGTTCCGGATATGCCTTGGCTTGCGCTATGGTCTTTTCAACTTCATTGACATATAACTCGAAAGCCTTTCCCTTTTTCAAACTCACCTTGCGGCCCAGGATATCCTGACCCTGAATGCCGGTGGTACCTTCATGAATCGGATCGATACGAATATCACGGTAGTACTGTTCTACCGGAAAATCTCCGCAGAATCCATAGCCGCCATGGATCTGAATGGCCGCACTGGTTGCCAAAATACCCATTTCAGACGGATAGGTTTTAAGAACAGGAATCAGGAAATCTGCCAGCATTTCATTTTCTTCCGCGTTTTCTTCAACGGTCACCAAATCCTGATACAGGGAAATCTGCGTGGCAAGAGCCAGGGAGCCTTCCATTACAGCTTTCTGGAACAGAAGCATTCTCTTGATATCCGCATGTTCAATCAGATCCACCATTGGCATGGCGGGATCTTTCTGATCAGGCTTTCTGCCCTGTTTTCTCTGCAGCGCATATTCCAAAGCCGCATAGTATGCACCGGATATTTTACTGATTGCACCAATGCCAACATTAACTCTTTCTTCATTCATCATTTTGAACATCTGTGCCAGTCCTTTGCCCTGTTCACCGACCAGCCATCCGCGGCAGTTGTTCTCCTCGCCCATGGTGAGCTGTACAATCGGAGAACCTTTATAACCAAGTTTATGCTCGATTCCTCCACATTGAACATCATTGTATTCAAGTTCGTCGTTCTCATTGATACGGTTTTCCGGAACAACAAACAGCGAAATACCAGGTACACCTACCTGGCCGTTTTTGAGTCTGGCAATCATTAAATGAATAACATTGTCTGCAGCATCACTGTTACCGGCTGAGATGAAAATCTTTTGCCCTTTTATCAAATAGTATCCCTGATCAGTCGGTTGCGCTGTTGTAGTAAGATCTCCCAGAGAACTTCCTACATCAGGTTCTGTCAGGGCCATCGTACCCTGCCATTTACCGGAGTACATTTTCTCCAAATACAAATCCTTCATTTCCTGCGTGCCAAATTGATAAATCAGATTGGCAGCACCCGCTGTCAACATTTGATATACATGCATGGAATAGTTGGCCGCTCCGAACAGGAAATAAGCTAAATCCTTGATCGCCAGAGGCAACTGCTGTCCTCCGATATGGTAAGGCTTTTCGGCCTGGATCCATCCGCCTTCACCCATTTCTTTCAGGAATGGTACCATGGCTTTTTTACAGACATGTACCTTTCCATTCTCCCAGTAGGGCGGATTGACATCCATTTCCTTAAAATAAGGAAACATCATGTCTGCACTGATTTTCATAGCAGTATCAAGGATCATTTTAAAGGTTTCTTCATCGTGATCCTTAAAATACGGAAAACGATTCAATGATACAACGTCAAAAACTTCGCTGATCAAAAAATCAATATTCCTTCGGCTGGCAAATTTTTCGGCCATACTATTGATCCCCCTCGGCATTGCCTTAATTTTTGCACCGAACTTTTATTGTTCAGCAGAATTATTACGCTTTTCCATCTCCATGCGGCGGATTTCTTTACGATCAACTTTGCCGACACTGGTACGTGGCACCGCGGCAACAAATTCTACCAATTTGGGAATTTTATAAGGTGCAAGGGATTGCCGGCAATGCTGGATGATTTCTTCCTCCGTCAGGGTTTCCCCGGGTTTTACGACTACAAATATTTTTATGGATTCACCCTGTTTGCCATCAGGTACACCGATGGTGCAAGCTTCCAACACTTTCGGATGAGCAAATAAAACTTCATCTACATCCCGCGGAAATACATTGAAACCGTTGACAATGATCATGTCTTTTTTACGGTCGACGATGAATAAGAAGCCGTCTTCGTCCATATAGGCAATATCGCCGGTGTAAAGCCACCCGTCGCGCATGACGTTGGCAGTTTCCTCGGGGTTGCGCCAGTAACCTTTCATGACTTGCGGCCCTTTGCAAACCAGTTCTCCCGGCTCACCGATAGGCATCTCCTGGGTTCCGGTTTCAGAGTCCATGATCTTAATCTCGACATCCGGGTAGGGAATCCCAATGCTGCCGATCTTCCTGCGGGTGAAAAAGGGGATGCTGGTCACGATGTTTACGGTTTCTGACATTCCGTAACCTTCGGTGATCCTGGCTCCTGACAGCTCTTCAAAACGTTTGAAGACATCAGCCGGCAGCGGAGCGGATCCGCAAAATACGCTGTCAATTGATTTAATTTTAGATGTGGGCGTATCAGGATGATTGTTGAGTCCTATGAGCATGGCAGGTACAGATGCAAAAATGTTAGGTTCATGTTTGTTTATATTATCGAGCAGGTTGTCCACCGTGGGCTGGGCGACCAGAATAATGGTTCCCCCGCCATAGAGGCACAGGTTAATATTGCAGTTAAACCCGTAGATATGATAAACAGGTATGGCTGCCATGGCCCGAACTTTGGCACGGGCAACCAGGCCATTCACACCATCACCAAGTGCATAGCCCATGGCTACAATATTAAAATTGGTAAGCATACAGGCTTTGGCTACTCCGGTGGTTCCTCCGGTGTACTGCAGCAAGGCAATATCATCTTGAGATACTTCAATATCCGGTTCGATATCTTCTCCAGAAGCCATGATCTCATCAAAATCGAACACTCCAGGCAATTGTTCCAATTGCACCGGCATGCTCTTGACTTGAATCGCGATGACTCTTTTGACTGGACTTTCGCCGCTTTTCATAACCGAAATAACTTTATCGGCGAAGGGAGCCATAACAATAACTGTCTCTGCATCGCTATCACAGAATTGATGTTTGATTTCCGGGGCAGTATAGAGCGGGTTGGTGGGAACGGCAATCACTCCGAGCTTGAAACAGGCTTGCAGCCCGATTACATATTGAGGAATATTTGGGGCCATCAGCCCTACCCGGTCACCCTTTTGGATTCCCAGTTTAAGAAGCCCATTGGCCAACCGCCGGGCCATTGAATTACATAAACTGTAGGGAAGTTGAAGGTCGCCGAAAATCAGGTATGGCTTGTCTGGAAAAGCCTCAGCATGACGGTTAAACAGATCCCTGGGAAGATAATTGGGATAAATAAAATGGTGCGACCGCCCAGTATCAAGAAAACGAGACCAACGATATTCCATTTGAATTCTCCTTCCATAAGATAATTAACAATTTTCTATAAATTAGCAAATGAGCAATTTCTATGCCAATTTAAAAGTAAATGTTTATAATAGCGAACTGACGTCAAAGTATTCTGAAATATTACCATTACGGCAAGGGATGAATCAGGTGCTATTTTTTCAGTTCACCACATTCTTTTTTTATCATTCGGTTCGGTATAAAACTTGTGTATCAAACAGCACATAATTAGACACATAATCTGTTCCATGTGGGACACACAA
>JAGFXV010000166.1 GCA_017861475.1 Bacillota bacterium
GGTACTGATCCGCCGAAAACATTTTCTTCAAATACAAACTGGCCATCTTCATAGGGTTCAAACTTGATCCATACATGTCCGTACTGACCATGTCCGCCGCTTTGCTTTTTGTGTTTTCCTTCGACTTCAACCATAGACCGAATCGTTTCGCGATAAGGAATTCTCATTTCTTTACTGACCACATCAACCCCATATTTACGGGATAGTTTATCCAAAATAATATCCACATGTGTATCACCCATGGCGGTGAGGATCGTCTGATGGGTTTCAGTGTTCTTAACGACAGTAATTGTCGGATCTTCTTCAAGTATTCTTTGCAGCGCGCCACTGAGCTTGTCTTCATCGGCTTTGCTCTTGGGTTCTATTGCCATACTAAGGGTTGGGATCGGGAAGTTTATGGGATCCATTATTATTGGTTTGGCTTTGGTACATAATGTATCCGAGGTGGAGGTAACGCTTAATTTTGCTACCGCCGCAATATCACCGGTATTTAATTCCGGCACAGCAGCCTGTTCTTTACCGGTCATTACAAACAGCTGGGTTATTTTTTCTTCTTTTTCTTTATTGGCGTTGAATACTATGCTATCAGCTTTCAGCTTACCGGTAAATATTCTGAACATGGTCAAGCGTCCGATATAGGGATCAGCAATGGTCTTGAATACCTGCGCGGAAAAAGGTTCAGATGCAGCATCTTTGCCCTTAACCAATGCATTGAACTCAGGCGTAGGAGAACATTCAACAATGAAGTCCATCAAAGCAGTAATGCCCATATTACAAGCAACAGATCCACACATGACGAAAACGGCAGATCCATTTGCGGCTGCAGCTTTTATACCGCTTTTTATTTCCTCATCAGTGATTTCTTCACCTTCCAGGTATTTGGTCAGCAAATCATCGTTGGCTTCGGCAGCGGCTTCGATCAGTTCCAGCTTGTGCATTTCAACATCGTCCATCATATCGGCAGGAATGTCTGTTTCAGTCATTTTGCCGCTTCCGGATTCGATCATGTAAGCCTTCATTTTGATCAGATCAACAATTCCTTTAAAGTTTTCTGCTGCTCCAATCGGCAACTGAATAGGAACGACGTTATCACTGAAAGTGTCTTTGATCTGGGTTAGAACTTTATGGAAATCAGCGTTTTCCCGTTCCATTTTATTGATGAAAGCAATCTTGGGAACCTGAGGATAATCTTCCCAAGCCACCTGAGTCTGAACTTCGACACCGGCAGTGGAGGAAAACATCATTAACATGCTGTCAACGATACGCATGGCACCTGCAACTTCAAAATAAAAATCTGCATAACCGGGTGTGTCAACCACATTGATCTTGCAATCTTTGTATTCACATGGAATCAGCGAAGCGCTGATAGTAAATTTTTTCTTGACTTCTTCTGGCAGGTAATCTCCAACACTGGTACCATCATCAACCTTGCCAAGTCTCTTTAAAACTCCGGTGGAATAAAGCATTGCCTCAGCCAGTGATGTTTTACCCGTTCCTCCATGGCCGACAAGTGCTATGTTACGAATACTACTGGTAGGATAGACCTTCATCCAATAAACCTCCTCAAAATATTTGTACACTGTAAAATGGTACTATACTTTAGCACAACTGGCAAAACCTTTTTTGATCGTGCCATATAATACTTCCGAATTGTATTGGGTTAATCATGCAATACAAAATGTTTAATGTTATTCTGGTATTTCCAGTTCAGGATAATTCCGTTTCTGAAAACTTACCGCTAACTTTTTATATCTGTTGATCAGAGCATAATTGGTCAAATCAAGATTGATTGGGGTCACGCTGATGTAGTCATGTTCAACGGCATAAACGTCACTGTCCTGATCCTGCTCTTCCTTTAACAGGCCGCCGCCCAGCCAGTAATAAGTGTTACCGCGAGGATCCTGTCTTTCTTCAAAAAGGTTGTCATAATTTCTAAGCCCCAGTTTACATACCCGGATGCCTTTTATCTGCGAGGATTCAACAGCAGGAATATTTATATTGACCAAGGTCTTGGGCGCAATTCCCCAATGCATTAAAGAAGTTACCAATTTTCGCGTAAATTGGGCGGGAAAAGCGAAATCGCTGTCACTGCTGTCTGAATCAAGAGAAATCGCCAGGGACGGACAACCCATTATGATTGCTTCAGCCGCTGCTGACACTGTACCAGAATAAAGAACATCACTGCCCAGATTGGAACCGTGATTGATTCCGGAAATAACCAGATCGATTTTTTCCTCAATCAAACGGGCGATGGCAATCTTCACACAGTCAACCGGGGTCCCACTTACAATCCAGGCTTGTTTTACAACTGGAAAGGTAGTTTTGGTAACTTTAATGGGATCAAATACGGTAATGGAATGACCGGTACCGCTGCGTTCACGATCAGGTGCGACCAAATACAGCTCAGCGATTTGGCTGAGTTCTTGGACAAGTGTTTGGATGCCCCGGGCATGGATACCGTCATCATTGGTTATCAGTATTTTCATTCAAAGGATACTCCCCGTTGCAAAAGCTTGATTTCTTTGATCGGCCAGTAAATAACAAAGGCCTTGCCCTTGATCTTGTCTTTGCTTAGCCAGGCATTCCACATGTGGCTGTCAAAACTGTTATTGCGGTTGTCCCCCAGTACCAGCAGGCTGTCTTCAGGGACAACAACCGGACCGTAGGTGTAATTGACCGGTTCATTAAGATATGGTTCGGCCAGCGGTTTGCCATCGATATAGACTTTGTTATTTTTCATCTCAACCGTTTCGCCGGGAAGACCGATAACTCTTTTAATATAATCGTCTTTGGAATTCAAAATTTCCGGTGGATGGAAAACGATAATATCTCCCCGCTGCGGTTTCTTGAAGTAGTAAATGAATTTATTTACCATGACCCGATCGCCCACCTGTAAAGTAGGCACCATCGATTCTGATGGTATAATACGGCCTTCAATTACAAAAGTCCTTAAAATCATTGCCAAAATGAAAGCAATTATTACTATACTAAGCGTTTCCTTTATAAATTCCTTAAATTCTCTGCCCAATCAGTCCACCCCAATACAAGTTTTACATTTGAAGAGCAATCGTAATTATAAATCAATCGTCATGAATAAGGCGATGTTAAAATTCATAGATTTTTATGGTCATCTGATCTGCTTGTTTATCTTTGCTTATGCCGAACATGATTTGTTTGTTTTTGAGATTTTTGTTCAGGAAATCGACGACATAAACGAGTTCATCGTTGGCGGAAAAATTTCTTAAAGCGATGAGCTCAAGTTTGCCAGGATCCCTCTGTTCCTCCTCCAAAACCCAATCCCCTTTCATATTAGTACCCTGTCAACCCTAATTCTATATTTTCTTTGCGGTTAAATTTCCGAATGGCTGCGTTGTCGTCGATCGCAATACGTCCAGTATTGCTCAGTCCTCCGTCTTGCCCTTCAAAAATTTACCTCGACAATTAATATACAGACTTAGGCTTGACAGAGTACTTTACTATTTTAAGGTTTAAAAAAATGCTTTACAAGCAGTTACCGGATATTTACATATCAAACTTTAAACACTGCGTACTTTGCAGCGGGCTTCGTAGATATGTTCAAGTTCTCTTTTATATCTCAACATCACCGTATCTGCAAAAGCGTTTATATCCATAATCCCCAGTTCTTTCAGCCCGATTGTTTTGATCGGTGTACCTTCCGTATCAATATTCAAGCCAATATGAATAAGTGATGAAACGTTTGTAACCGTGGCAACTGATACTGAAAGTTTGGCTTTTTTATAATAGAGATCGTCACCCATGCGATTGACATCAATTTCAAATTGGGCAAGTTCTTCCTTGATCAGACTTATAAACAGCCATTGTCTGTAAATGGCCAGTTCCAGATCAGGATTGAAATGTTCAATTAAGAAATTGAGCATCAGCGGTGAATAGATCGGTTCTTTTCGATGCACATCGATCAAGTCAATCATTTTGTCCAAACCAACATTTACCTCGCCGGCAAAAGCAACGGCTGCGTCTCCGAGCAGATTGAAATTTTTGTATATCCAATGAGATTGCATTTGGGTTCCGTCATATGCCAACGATTTGTCACTTACCAATGTTTTTATCATAGTCAGGCCTCTCTTTCAAAATATGTCGGACGTTAAACAAAATTATATTATAAATATTACCACGTCAGCGGGGATTATAAAAATTACTGCCGGTAAAATATAGTTAATGTTTCATCATTAACATTTTAAAAATTAGGTTGATATTCATTTTATATCCTGTTAGTTTCAGATTATCAAACAAACAAAGGAGAAACAGCAATGCAATTTACGATTGAAACAATACCCAGACAAACGGTTGCCTATATAAGGCGGACAGGTCCTTATGGAGCCAATAATATGGACCTGATGGAACGCTTAAAGAGTTGGGCGGGTGCGAATAATATCCTTGATAAATCAACAGTTATTATGGGGATCGCCCATGACGATCCTGCCATAACCTTGCCTGATGCCTGCCGTTATGATGTCTGTATTGTTGTCCCGGGAAAATATGAGATCAAGGGCGAAGACATAAACAAAACTGAGCTTTCCGGCGGGAAATATGCTATTTTTATGATTGGTCATACGACCGAGGATATACAAAAGGCCTGGGCTGATATCCTGCCGGAGTTATCTGGACAAGGCCTTTGTATTGATAACTCCAGACCTATTTTTGAAAGATATACGCCGGGCATGGTCAGTAATCATCAATGCGAAATATGTGTGCCGATCTGATATTTTTCTAAATGCCAATCATTTC
>JAGFXV010000167.1 GCA_017861475.1 Bacillota bacterium
TTGCCGATATGCCGTTGGATCTGCAATCCACTTTATTGCGGGTGCTGGAGGAAAAAAGTGTTATGCGTCTGGGCGGCAATCAGGTGATTCCGGTCAATGTCAGAATTATGGCTGCCACCAATAAAAATCTGGAAGATGAAATCACCCGCAATCGTTTTCGCAAAGATCTTTATTACCGTTTGGGGGTAATCAAGCTGAACATACCCCCTCTTCGAGATCGTCGTGATGATATTCCGCTGTTGGTTAATCATTTTTTGAAGCTGATCTGTAAAAGATACAGCAAGAATCTTTATAAAATTAGTCCGCTGGCTCTGCAAACCCTCGTCGCTCATGACTGGCCCGGTAACATCCGTGAACTGCAGAATGTTCTGGAGGGATGCGTCCAGCTTGCGATGGGTCCCGAAATTGACAATGAATTTATCATTAACTACATGGGATTGGAAGCTGAGCATATCCAAAAAGCGATAAGCGATATTATCGTACCTGATTTTACCTCTACCGAAGAATCACAACTGCTCGAAGAGCTACTGCGCAAAAACAAGTATAATAAAAAGAAAACCGCACAGGATTTAGGGATCTCCAGACAGACTTTGTATCGACATCTCCATAAATACGGATTATTGTAGCTCAGGATGCCAAACGACTTCTTGGCATTTTTCGGGTTGACATAGACGGAGATCTGTTCAAAGTCACCATTCAAATGGAGTCAATGGAATAGTTTAAAACGTCCGGGAACATCAGGCCGGTCACCTGGTAATAAGTGACCGGCCTGAATTATCTTGTATAATGTATCTGATTATATAATTCCCCATGATTATAAATTGGCTTCTTGCACCTCTGCAATGATCTTTGAAATGCTTGCCCCGGAGGGACAAATGGCGATACAGCGTCCACAGCCGGTACACAGAGGTTTGCCATAATTCTGTAGGTAGAACCGCAGTTTATGCAGAAATCGATTACGAAATCTCGTAGCAGCTTCTTCCAGTGAACTGGATCCGCCTGTACTCAAGGCTTCATTTTTGTAAGCGCAACTGTCAAAACAACTGAATTCATAATTGGCCTTGCGCCAATGTGCAGCCTGCAAATCAAGACAATAACAGCTTGGACAGGTATACGTACATAGCATACAAGTCTGACAGGCTTCAGAATATTTTCCCCAAAGCGGATGATCATCCATGTCGGCCAGTTTTTCAGAAACTCCATCAAAATTCACTTGCAGGGCAAACGGCAACGGGATTGGAATCGTAACTTCTTTTTCCTCAAGCAGATCGGCGGTTTTTTCGGTCAAAAGTTCTCCTTTGTCCGTACAGGCCTCCCAAACATAACCTTCTTTCCCTGTGTCGCGAATGATTATGTCAGCCCCAACAGGATGTAGAGGATCGATTCCCACGGAACTGCAAAAACAACTGGGAGCAGGATAATAGCAGGCATTGGCAATAATGATCGTTTGATCCCGGCGTCCATGGTAAGAATCGGATTCTATTTCCTTTTCCCCAAAGAATTCATCCTGGAAATTGATCCCCTGTACATCGCAGCTGCGTATGCCAAAAATTATTTTTTTGCTAGCTCCTGCACCGCCGCTCATCAGATCGATATTATTCTTTTCGGCAGGGGAAATAATAATCTGTTTGGGAGGCATAAATACATTCAGCCGGTCAAGTACCAGTTCATCATAGTCTTCATCATAAGACTTCCAGGAAAAGAAACCCGTCCCCGGGCCGCGCAGCATGGGTACATAAACATCATTATCTGCGGATAATCTGTTCAACATCGTTTCTATTTTCGCCTTATTCAATACCCTCATTCTTTTCACCTCTACGTTAAATCAACGAACTATAAGGTTTAAACTAATTTCGATTCAGCTTCATTACCTATAAACCGAATCTTCCAAACAACTCAAATAAGAGAACCCCACCCGCTTACGCAATCAAAGATTGCTTGCGGGTCCCGGGAACCTTATTGTTTCACAATAAAAAAGCTCAAGGAAAAAGCTTTTGCTTAACCCTGAGCTTTTATTATATACTATTTTACCATTCCGGGGGCAGATCCCTTAGTTGTTTCAGATAATAAACCGGACCATCCAGGCAAATGAATTCGCTGCCGATGTTGCATCTTCCACATTTGCCGATGCCGCATTTCATTCGCATCTCCAGCGTGGTAATGACCTGGTCGTCATTATAGCCCATTTTTTCCAGCGACTGCAGTACGAATTTGATCATGATGGGCGGACCGCAGACGACTGCCACTGCTCCGGCAGAACTGGGATTCAATTCTTCCAGATAAGCCGGCACGAAACCTACGTGACCATTCCAATCCGGCTCCGCATTGTCGATGGTAACAAACACTTCCGTGTTGGATTCCTTGGGCCAGAGATCAAACAGTTCTTCTTTAAAGCAAAGGTCGGCCTGGCTGCGTGATCCGTAGAGGATCGTAATCTTGCCATAGTCTTCACGATGTTTAAAACAATATTTTATAAACGAACGCAAGGGAGCCAAACCTATACCGCCGGCAATAAAGACCATGTCTTTGCCTTTACAGGCTTCCACCGGGAATCCATTGCCATAAGGTCCCCGTACACCGATTTGCTGTCCGATTTCTATCTGATGCAGCTCATCAGTCAAAAGTCCGACTCTTTTAATAGCAAATTCAAGATATTCCTGTTCTTCCTGCCATGTGCAGGAGATCATGGCTTCCCCAATCGGCATGGAAACCATGCCGCACTGGCCCGGATCCACCTGGAAAGGCAGCCCGTTGCCGTCCACGTTTCTGACAAAAAAGCTTTTCACATCCGGGGTGCGGTCAATTATATCAATTACTTCCACAACTTTCGGTACCAGTGGTTGTTCGCTGCAGGTACATTTGTGATCCTTATCAGGCATTGACCTCCGCCTCCTTTACTGCATCGATAATCCTTACGATGTTTACGTCCGTCGGGCAGACGATCATGCATCTTCCGCAGCCGGTACACAAAGGTGTTCCATATCTTTCGGTAAAAAACTCAAGTTTATGGAGAAAGCGCTGACGGAAACGTTCTTTGCTGGCACCTCTGGGGTTGCCTCCGCCCGCTTCGCGGCTATATTCCTCAAACATGCAGGAATCCCAGGCCCGGAAGCGATAACCTTCCTCGCCCCACATTTTAACCTGGATATCAAAGCAATAGCAGGAGGGGCAAACAAAAGTACACATTCCACAATTAATACATGATGCAGACAACTTATCCCACAGCGGATGGTCAAACATGGTTTTAAGTTTCTCCGCCACGCCATTGTAATCAACCTTCTGATTAAAAGGTTTGGGCTGTGGCAGCTGCACTTCTTTTTCTTCCAGCAGATCAGCGATGATTGCTGTAACAGCTTCGCCTTTTTCGCTCTTCACTTCCCATACCAATGTTTCGCCGGCATCCCGCAGGATAACATCAGCTCCAGCCGGATCAACCGCATTTACTTCCATGGCATTGCAAAAGCAGTTGGAACCGGGTTCATAACAAGCATTGGCAATGATGGTATTGGCGCTCCTGCGCGCCTTATAGAAACTGTCTTCATAACCTCTGGTCAAAAACACTTCATCCATAGCCAGGATCCCTTTTACATCACAGGCACGGGCTCCAAAAATAATGGTTGGGTGTGAATCCTCAAAGGTTTCCGAGATGTTTATTTCCATACCGCCCTGTTTATAGCGATACATTTTCTCAGTCTGTGGCAATACCGCGCCTTTGGGGGACTGATAAACGTTCAGGGCCTCCAGCATCAGTTCATCCTGACCGGATACAAAACTGCTCCATGGGAAATAGCCGCTCTGGGCTTTTTTCTGCATGGGCACAAACACTTCATTGGCTTGGCTCAATTTATTCAAAGCTTCTTCCAGCTTGGTTTTGCTTAACACCTTCACATTTTTCACCCCCTATATAAATTCATCCGGGTCATTTTCCCGGTAAACGCTAAGGGCTGGTTTGCCACCCTCTACATACTGCATGCCGGCTTCGGTTGCGCCAAATAATTCGCCCACGTCTTTAATGAGTTTGCGATTTAACAACATCAGCGGAATCCCAACCGGACAGACTCTTTCACATTCGCCGCATTCAATGCAGCGGCCCGCCATATGGGCATGCTTGACCAGATGATACATCATATTGTCAGTGGTATTGGTTTCACGTCCCACCCACTGGGGTTTCATCTCATCAAAAATACAGGTCCGGCAATCGCAGGCCACACATACCTGACGGCAGGCATAGCAACGGATGCAGGTCGATAAAGTATCTTCCCAGAATTTATAGCGCTCGTCAGCAGACATTTGCTCGATCTCACGGACCTGGGCAAAACGGTCTCCCTGCTGACGGGGGGCCTGTTCAGGTCCGACCAATTCATCATAAATGACCGGATTGGGCTGAATGCATTCCAAACATTTTTTAGCCAATCCTTCCGTTTCTGTTTTTTTACCCAACCCGCCAAAGTTTCTTGCTGCAGCCAACGGATCTTTTAAGCCGGGACAGGGAATGCCGACGATATAAAGACGATCACGGGTAATCTGCAAGTCTTCCAACAGTCTGATCACGCCTCTGGAATCGCATCCTTTGACGGCGATGCCTATTTTTTCATGCCCGTCTCTTAATTTTAAGAGGGCATTGGATACGTTATAAATGCTGTAATCGTTAAAAATAATATTTTTGACATCATCAACGCTGCGAGCGATATAGGATTTGGTCTGGAATTCCTGTTCTCCTTTTTCCCAGGCCAGAAATACA
>JAGFXV010000168.1 GCA_017861475.1 Bacillota bacterium
TTATGTTTTGGCCAGCGCAAGGGTGAAGGCGACAGCCGTGCGCAGGAACGAAACGACGCCAAGAACGGCTGCAGTCCAGGAAAGATAAACGTTACCCAAAAACGTAGAGTTACGGTTTAGACAAAGATACCGAGGAAACAGAAGAGAGATAAATTTTACAACTCTAGTCAGTCAAAAGACCGCACCCCAAGCAGGTCAATGCATAAACCTCAGAGAGACTAACGTTTGATAGAAAAATGTTGTGTTTAAATATTATATATAATAGGAAGCAAAAAAAAAGAGTCAGAGGAAAAATCCTCTGACTCGATGTGCGAGATACGTTACAGCAAGTTCTGGTTATTCTGCCCAGCAACACTGCGCTCAGCGATTTGGATAGCACTTTTCACCATGTTTCCGCAATCCCTGGAGCTGACTCCGCCCCAGCCCTGAGTAGCAACAATATTATCGACACCAAGTTCACGGGCAATCTCATACTTGAGTTGTTCGGACATGATACTTCGATTTCGGGCCAATATCTGAACCTCCTCTTTATCCCTCGCACATCATTAGTTTGAGTAAGTGATGCACAAAAAATGCAGACAGCGAATATTATTTTACAACCCAAAAAATTGTACTGAGCAGACGGAAATCTGCCAAGGTATACAAAATTATCTGACAGAAATATGTCATCTTCACAGCTTTTCCTGTTATAATCAGAAATGTAGGAGGTAATCGACGTATGAGATATGAAGGCAACGTATTCAGACCTCCCAGCGAGGCTTACAGTTATATATTGCAGTGTACAGTAGGTTGTTCCCATAACCGCTGCACATTTTGCGCCATGTATAAAGACAAAAAATATCATATCCGCAAGATGGAAGATATAAAAGAAGACATCCGTATGGCCAAAAAATATTACGGCGATCTGGAAAAAGTATTCCTGGCCGACGGCGATGCGCTGGCCATGCCCACCGATGATTTGCTGGAGATCCTGGAGATCCTGTATGAAACCTTTCCCAGCTTAAAACACGTGGGAATTTACGCCAGCCCGGAGAGTATTTTGGATAAAGAAATGTCCGAACTGACAGCGCTCAGAGCAGCCGGAATAACGATTGCATATTTGGGTGTTGAGACCGGCGATCCGGAACTGCTGGAAGCGATCCGCAAAGGCGCCGATTATGATCAAATGCTGGAAGCAGGCCGCAAGATTCGCCGCGCCGGCATATTACTATCTGTAACCATATTGCTTGGTCTGGCCGGACGCACTCCCAAAGCGGTTGAACACGAGAAAAATACCGCTAAAATGATGAATGAAATGAATCCCGATTATATCGGGGCTTTAACTTTGATGTTGGTACCCGGCACCCAGCTCTACCGCCAACAGCAAAAAGGCGAGTTCGAGCTGCCCGGGCCGTTTGAGATATTGGATGAAATGAGAATTCTGATTGAAAACCTTGAGGTACAGGGCACCGAGTTCAGAAGCAACCATGCTTCCAACTACCTGCCGATTAAAGGCAGATTGCCCGAAGACAAACAAAAAATGCTGGATCTGATCAATGATCTAATCGCCAAAAACGACCGCAAATACCTCAGACCGGATTACTTGCGCGCCATGTAGCTTCAGGCTTCGATTATACGCAAGTCGGGGACGGTTCTTACGCAAGTCGGGGACGGTTCTTGACTTGCGCGCGCTGAAATGCTTGGGCTTGAATCGGGAGAAATCCCGCTGAAGCATAAAGATTGGGGGGTAAATAATGGCACTGTTTGGCAGGAAGGATGAAAACCTTTTTTTCCTTTTTGAAGAGAGTTCACGGGTAGTCGTAAGAGGGGGAGACATCCTCAACGATATCATTGCGGATTATCGCGATCTGGATGTTAAAATGTCCAAACTCCTTGATCTCGAGAACGAAGGAGACCGGATCATCGAGCAGTTGGTGGGACGTCTCAATGCCAGTTTCATCATGCCCTTTGACCGCGAAGACGCTTTTCAACTGGTGCAGAAATTATCGACCACCTTGGATTATATCACCGGCATCATCGATCGCATGATATTATATAAAACCGGCGAACCTGACCAAAGAGTCAGGGAAATGGTGGAAGTGCTTTATAGCGCCCTGCTTTTACAGCAAAAAGCCTTTAAATTGATCGATAAAGTAGAAAGCAACAAAAAACCCATTTTTGAATGCTGTGAAGAAATACGAAAGCTGGAGCGCCAACAGGATAACCTTTATCGCAGCGGACTTGCCAATCTGTTTGAAAAGGAAAAAGACAAACCCCTCAACATCATCAAATGGCGCGAAGTCTACGAACATATCGAGATGGCTACCGACCACGTGGAAGATGTAGGCAACCTCATCCGCAACATCTGCGTCAAATATTCATAGAGAGCAATTTGCGCAAGTTGGGGACGGTTCTTGACTTGCGCATTATTAAACCAAATTACGATCAGACTTCAGGTTATATAACCGTCTCCTAAAAAACCAGGGGGCGGTTTTACTGTTTTATAGAAGCTTGTTATCAAACGTGCTTGTTGGAAGCAAAGCAAGACTTATCCTCCCAATGAAATTTATTGTAAAGTACTTCATGCTTGAATTATGATTAAGCCATGAAGAATAAAAGTTTTTGGAGGGGATATGAGTGTCTTTTTCAGCCTGATAGTAAAAATGATGAACAAATAATTACAGGAAAAAAATAACTATAATTCTTTATAAAACCAAATTTTATTGCTGTTTATCCTATTCTGATATCGAAAATTTGGTATTGGTAAAAATTAATTAACAAAAGCAATTATTTACACAATATCCGAACCTGTGCTAACATTAGAGAATGGTATAAGTATACTATTGCATTTGCCGAGAACCAGATATAGCATTTAATGGAAAAATGTTTCCCATATTATTGGAGGTGGTAAAGACACTTTACAATAGATTTTCCAAGTTCCTAATTATTAAAGGGGGGAGACAATTTTGCGAAAAAGCAAGAGATTAAGCTGGTTGCTTGCAGTGATTTTTGTATTTACTACCATGCTGGGGGCGGTTCCATCACAGGCAGTCGCCGCAGATCTTGGTGATATAAGCAATCACTGGGCTAAAAGTCAGATCGAGAGTCTGATTGAAAGAGGAATAGTCACCGGATATCCCGACAACACATTCAAACCGGATAACACCATCACCAGAGCAGAATTCATAACTATGATCAATAAAGCCTATTCTTTTACAGCCACCGCACAAATTAACTACACTGATGTACCCGCCAGTGCATGGTATGCTACGGAAATTGCCAAGGCTAAAGCTGCCGGATACATTGCCGGATACGAAGACGGTACCATGCGGCCGAATGCACAGATAAGCAGACAGGAAGCAGCCAAAATCGTATCCACCATCCTGAAACTGGACACCAGCAGTGACAGTGCTTTGAGTGCTTTCACCGATGCTGCCGCCATTCCAGCCTGGAGCCGCGGATATGTAGCCGCCATGGTAAAAGCCGGATACATAACCGGATACCCGGATGGAACTTTCAAAGCCGGCAACGCCATCAACCGCGCTGAAGCAGCTGTTATCCTGGGACGCGTGATCGGGGCAGCTCCGGCAGTCCAGAAGGAATTCACCAAAGCCGGGACCTATGGTCCTGCCAGCGGCACCCAGACCATTAACGGAGACGTTGTCGTAAATGCCGATGGAGTGATCCTGCAGAACACGATCATTAATGGAAATCTACTGGTAGCCGAACCAGTAGGTGAGGGAAGCGTTAATTTCAAAAATGTAACAGTATCCGGTACTACCACCATTAAAGGCGGCGGAATTAACAGCGTTACATTTGATAATTGTAAAGTCAACATCGTAGTTGTAAACAAACCTTCCAGCCCGGTCAGGGTTGTTTTCCTGAATAACAGCACAACTACCAAACTGCAGCTTGATTCTGCAGCTACCGTTGTTGGTGGCGGTATAGCTCAAGCGATTGTTAATGCTGACAGTATATTTGATAAGACACCGACCACTTACACTGTGGCTAATGGCATTAATGCCAAGTTTGGCAGTAAGTCTGTTACTGGCCCCGCAGAATACACCGAACCCAGTTCAGGCGGTAGCAGCGGCGGCGGTGGTGGAGGACCGGTTAACGTTCCGGTAACCGGCGTTAGCCTGAGTTCCAACAACCTGTCCATCGACAAAGGCCACACTGCTACATTGACTGCAACCATTACCCCAACCGGTGCAACCAACCAGAATTTAATCTGGACCAGCAATAATACTTCAATTGCTTCGGTAAGTAGTGGAGTTGTTACTGCTTTAGAGGGAGGAAATGCGATCATTACAGTTACCACAGCAGATGGTAATTATACTGATACCTGTAATGTAACAGTCGCTGGCATAGCCGTCGAAACTATCAATTTTAAGAGGGCAAGCCTTAATTTGATGGTAGGAGCAGGCGGGACGTCAGCCACGCTGGTTCCAATCATTGCTCCTGTTAATGCCTCTGACCAAACTGTAACCTGGGAAAGTGAAAATACCGCTATTGCCACTGTGGTAAATGGTTTAGTGACCCCGATCGCAGCGGGGGTTACTTCTATTACAGCTACTACCAATGATGGAGCCAAAACTGCCACCTGTGTAGTGACGGTTACGAATGCTCCGGTTGCCGTTACCGATGTAAATTTGAACACGGAAACTTTGACCCTGGCAGCAGGCGGAGCTGGCTACACCCTGGTAGAAATCATCGCTCCGGCCAATGCAACCAATACCAACGTCATCTGGACAAGCAGC
>JAGFXV010000169.1 GCA_017861475.1 Bacillota bacterium
GATGGAAACGCCTTTTTTCTCCGTCACCTTGGCAAAATTTTTATCAAATTTGCCGCGCAGGATACTGTAACTCTGATAAGGTTCCTGGGCCAGTTCACTACCGTCGTAGCGCACCGTGATACTGCGTTCCTTGTCCATGATGCTGACTTCTTCGTGGGCGATAAATCTTTCCGTAGGGGCCTTTTTCCATAAATCAGGGAACATGTCCCGCACCGGATTCACATACAAACGTCCGCCGGTAACATTTTTGGCCCCGGAATAATCGCCCCGTTCCAGCAATAGTACTTCCAGTCCTGCATCAGCCATGGTGTAGGCAGCTGACAAACCTGACAACCCGCCGCCAACAACGATTACATCAAAATCCTTTTCCATCCCGGGCACACCTTTCTTCTGGACTTGTGACCAGTCATTTTTTAAAAAGGGAACCCTCTATAAGGGTTCCCATATTCGCTTCTTTTAATATATACATTAACCTTTGAGCAGCACGCCTGCAATAATCATCTTCTGCATATCTTCAACACCCTCGATCTGCGGGCCAATGATGGCATCCTTGTAAAGCCGTGATATTTTGTAGTCCGCCATGCAGCCGTAAGAACCGTGAATATCCAGGGCAACGCGGGCGGCCTTGACTGAATTTTCACAGACCACCGTCTTGGTCAGTGCGGCTTCTTTGGCAAAAACATACGGATTTTTGAAATTGTTGGCCAGATATCCGAGCCGGTAAGTCAGCCAGCGGGAAGATTCCAGAATCATAGCCAGATCGGCAACTTTCAGCTGAATGGATTGGAACTTGGCAATTGGTGCGCCGCGGTGGGTTTTTTCCTTGGCATATTTGAGGCCTTCTTCATAGGAAGCCAGGATGCCGCCCAGTGAGCTGGAGCTGACACCAATTTTACCAAAGGAGATACCCAGTTGCAGGATCGGATAACCCTGGCCGGGCTGGCCCAGAAGGTTCGACGCAGGAACACGAACGTCCTTCATATAAACGTCCAGCAGCAAGCCGCCGTGCAGGCCAATCTTGTCCCATGGTTCGGATATGGAATAGCCTTCACACCATTTATCAACGATAAAGGCCGTGATTTCATTGGTTTCGGTTTCACGGGCGAAAATCACGATCGGGCCAGGGTAGTTGGCATTGGAGATGAAACGTTTGGTTCCGTTCAGAATATAGCTGTCACCGTCTTTGGTGGCAGTGGTGGTAATCTGTTTGGGGTCTGAGCCGGTACCGGGTTCGGTAAATGCAAAGGAAGCAATGTTTTCACCGTTGCAGCACTTGGGCAAATATTTCAGCTTCTGTTCTTCCGTACCGAAAGTATTAATTGAGCTCGTCGCCAGGGTATGTGCGGACAAAACCATGGTTACACCGGATGAACAGCGCGCAATCTGCTCCATGGCTAAAACATAGCTGACATAACCGGCATTGGCTCCGCCATATTTTTCATCGAAGGGAATGCCCATGAGTTCCAGTTCGGCCAGGCCTTTAATGATCTCATCAGGGACTTTGTTGTCATGATCGATCTGCTCGGCAATAGGAAGAATGTTCTTCTCCGCAAACTCCCGGGCCATCTTTTGGATAAGTGCCTCTTCCTTGGTTAAACTAAAATCCATTATATTTCGCTCCTTCCGCTAACTAACGTTAGACAAATTTATGTTTCGAATATTTTGTATCAGTATTAATCAGATTAATTATATCACAA
Source organism: Bacillota bacterium (assembly GCA_017861475.1). Lineage (GTDB taxonomy): Bacteria > Bacillota > Syntrophomonadia > Syntrophomonadales > Syntrophomonadaceae > Syntrophomonas_B. The sequence continues at coordinate 1,698 of JAGFXV010000169.1, forward strand.
CCTTTTTGACTAGCAATTTATTTTCATAAAAACTCAGACATTTCTTTATTCCTTTATTGTATGATTTGCCATCGAAGTCAAATTCCCTGCTTGAAAAAAAGAAAAATTGCCGGTTCCATCTGTAACACAGTTTCGTAATAATGTAACAATTTGTAATTCATTTTGTTACATTTTGTTCCATTATTAAAAATTTTCCAACGTATCGCAATAATCAATCAAATGTTATGTCAATTTTTTTCATCCAAAACTTTCCCTTCGTTTGGGAATTAGCTGAAAAGATACGTGATCCAGCCATAAAAGCGGCGCATTATGGCATGATATTTGCTAACAGTTTAAATGATGAAAACTTTTCAACTTTGTATTCCGGTTCCCTATCCGTTTCATCTTCCATATGATTTACTGATCAAACTTCCTTAACGCCATTAAATAACCCTGAGGATGAAAAAAATAAGGACCTAAGAATCGGTCCTGATTCTTCATTTATTCTATTATTTCATTATGAGGAGGGTTATTTAATGGCGAGAGATTACCAACAGATGTACAGGGAGAAGTTACGGACTGCTGAAGAGGCAATGAAGACTGTCCAACCCGGCGACTGGCTCGATTATGCCATGTTCAACGGTAAACCGGTAGCTTGCGACAAGGCTCTGGCTGCCCGTAAAGATGAGCTGAGCAATATTAAAATCAATTCCGCAGTGACCATTCCGCCGGTCCCTGAAGTGATTTTAAAAGATCCGATGGGCGAGGTATTTACTTACAACGATCAACATTTCAGTGCGTTGAGCCGTATCCTGCAGGAAAATTGCGGAGGTGTTTTTTACATCCCCACACTGTATGGGGAATCCAACATCAATGCTGTTGAACACGATAAAATCGGCACCCAAGTCCGCGATTATTTCATCGCCCAAGTAACCCCGATGGATAAAGATGGTTATTTCAATTGGGGACTGCATAACTCCTGCTGCTATGCCCAGGCGGTTTCCGGCTCCCATAAACAGATCGTGGAAGTAAACGAGAACATCCCCTATTGCTATGGAGGCAACAAGGAACGGATCCACATTTCCCAGGTCACATATGTTGTGGAAGGGGAAAATCCCCCGTTATTTGAACTTCCCGTTATCGAGCCGAATGATGTGGATCGCAGAATTGCCGACCATGTCATGGAATACTTGCGGGACGGTCAGTGTATCCAGCTGGGGATAGGCGCCATGCCCAACGTGCTCGGCAAAATGATCGCCGATTCCGACCTCAAAGATCTGAGCGGCTGGACGGAAATGCTGGTGGATGCATATAAAAACATGTTGGAATCAGGCCGGATGACCGGTGTTAAAAAAATATTTGATCAGGGCAAAATCAACTATACTTTTGCGCTGGGGAGCAAGGAACTGTATAGCTGGATGGATCATAATCCGTCCATCGCCTCCTGCAGTGTTGATTATGTCAACCATCCGTCCCAGATGGCCCAAATCGATAATCTGGTCTCCATCAACCAGGCTTTGCAGATCGACATTTATGGCCAGGTCAACGCAGAGAGTTCCGGATTCAAACAGGTATCCGGCAACGGCGGCATGTCAGACTTCGTACTTGGGGCTTACTGGTCCAAGGGCGGCCGCAGTTTTATCTGCCTGCCCTCCACCCATACCACAAAAGACGGTACGGTAATTTCACGCATCGTTCCCAATTTTGAGATCGGCTCTATCACTACCCTGTCCCGTCAGTATGTCAATTTCGTAGTCACCGAATACGGCGCCGTCAGTCTCAAGACCTGCCCCACCTGGCAGCGCGCGGAAAAATTGATCTCCATCGCCCACCCAGACTTCCGTGATGATCTGATCAAAGCAGCCGAGGAACGCAAGATCTGGCGGCGGACCAATAAAATTGGATAGTATAAAATAACTTTTTACGTATCGTCATAAAATCAAGACGGTTTACATTTACGTAAAAAAGGTGGCTTTCGCCATAACAATTTAATAGGAAAGAACAAAAAAATGACGGCGACTGGCAGATCCAGGAGCCGTCAATATTTTTACCGTTGAAATTGCATTTGAAATGTTTACCGGCAAAATACCGTTATTGTAATCCTGAACGAAGTAACGGAGGACAGCCATGTCGGTACGATTTATTCACTGTATATGCAGTATTTGTTCTCACTATAGTCCTTCGCCATATACATGGCTTTATCTGCTTTTTCAAGCAAATCCTCAATATTTTCTGCATCTCGCGGGAATACGCTAAACCCGATACTGGCGTTAATCTGAACAGATACATTCTGGAGATCAATACTCTGTTGCAATGATTCCTGAATTTTGTTTCCTATTTTTCCGATCGTCTCACTGTTGCCAACGTGAGGGAGTATAATGGCATACTCATCTCCGCCAATTCTTGCTATAATATCTGATTCCCGTAATGTCCTTCTAAGCCGCTCAGCAACCTCACAAAGTACTCTGTCGCCGGCAATATGTCCCCACGTATCATTTATAATTTTAAAATTATCCAGGTCGAGGAAGGCCACCGTCAACACATCGGAGCGCAATTTGGCATAAGACAGCTCCTTTGAAAACAAGGCTTGAAAACAATTTCTGTTTGGTAATCCCGTCAGCGGATCATGAAAGGCCGCGTGTCGGTTTGTTTCTTCTGAAGTTTTCCTCTCCGTGATGTCGTATATTTGCAGTAACCAGCCTATAAATTCTTTATCCGAGTTTTTTACCTGCATAAAGGAAACCTCATAGTAATTGAGGACTTCATTGCTTTTAAAAGCAATTTCACAAATTGCATTTTTCCCTTCCTGGTAAATTCGAATCAGATCAGGTAAATTGCTTAATTCTTTTTCCATTAAAAGACCAATAAGGTTTTTCGCCGGGAGATCAAGCATCTCCCGGGCAGCAGGATTTACATCCAGGAATCTGCCTTCATTATCCAATACGATCATTCCCGTTCTCATTTCCCGGATGATGATTGAATGGGCTATAGGAACTACGTCAAACAAGCGGTATCGGAAAATCCCCCATGAGATGATTAATGCGGATATTCCC
>JAGFXV010000170.1 GCA_017861475.1 Bacillota bacterium
TTATCGCCGGTGGTGTTGAAAGAGCAACGGCTTTCAGCAGTGCGCTGGGAACACGTACGTTTGCCATGTTTGGCGATGCTCATTATGAATTCCCGTCAGGTTTTACTTTCCCGTCAGTTTTCGCTCTGTATGCTCACCTTTATTCCAGCAAATATGGCATTCCGCTTCCCCAGTTAAAAGAACAAATGGCGGCGGTTTCAGTCCAGTCTCATAAATGGGGTATGAAAAACCCGAATGCTCAGTTCCATAAAGAAATAACCAAAGAAGAAGTATTAAAGAGCTTCATGGTTGCTTCCCCCATTCAGCTGCATGATGCTTGCCCGTTTACTGACGGTGCAGCTTGTGTTGTTATTGCATCCGAAGAGGCTGTTAAAAAACTGGGCATCAAAAAGCCGGTATGGTTCAAAGGTATCGGCCAGGCTTCTTCCGGTAAACTGAGTTCTCAGTATAAGTTCTTACCGAGAATCAGAGCCAGAGAATTAGCTTGCCAGCAGTCCTACAGCATGGCTGGTATGACTCCTAAAGACGTTGACTTTGTTGAACTGCATGACTGCTTCAGCATTGCCGCAATGATCGCAGCAGAAGGTCTGGGATTCTTTGATTATGGTACTTCCGGTGAAGCTTGGCTCAGAGGCGATTGCGACATGGGCGGCAAGATTCCGATCAACCTGTCCGGCGGACTGAAAGCTAAGGGACATCCGATCGGAGCTACCGGTGGATCACAGTGCGTTGAACTTACCCGTCAGCTGAGAGGCGATATGGTTGCTGAAGGCAGACAAGTTGAAGGCGCTAAAGTTGGACTTATGGATACTCTTGGTGGAGACGGCGTCCTGGTCAGCATGATTCTGTCAAACGTAAAATAGGAAGGAGGGTATATTAATGGATTACAAACTGACTTTCGCAGAATACAACAAGGCTCTTAAGAAAGATAAATTAATGGGGTTAAAATGTAATGATTGTGGAACCGTTACCTGCCCGCCTATGATGGTTTGCTGCAATTGCGCCAGCACCAACCTTGAAATCGTAGAACTGAGCGGCAAAGGCAAAATCGTTACTTTTACAGTTGTAAATATTGCAGCTGAAGGCCGTGAGAATGAAGTACCCTATACCATCGCTATGGTAGAACTGGATGAAGGCCCCTGGATCATGGGCAACCTGGTCGACATGGACCCCAGAAAAGTAACCATGGATGTAATTGGCAAGAGAGTCGCAACTCGCGGCAAATTCTTCCCGGGCGATCGTTATTCAGAAAATGGCGGATTGGCCAGACCAGCATTCTATTTCGAATAATATACAAGCGGATCACAACCTCAAGACATGTCTTGAGGTTGTGATTGATAAAGACATATAGATAGGAGAGAGATTATGGCCACAATCAATGAATATCAAAAGAAACTGATATCTCTCGAAGCCGCCGCCAAGTTGGTTCAAAACGGAGACGTTGTAGCAACTCCTTTGGCCTGCGGAGGTATGTCAGTTGACATGTATGATGCGATCCTGGACAGATATGAAGAGCTGCAGGATGTAAAAATTTTGGATACGGTTCAGGTTCGGCCGTGCAGATTATATGATCCCGAATTTATGAGCAAGCTCGAAGGACATATCAACTATATGCCCGGTTTTGGTATCGCTACCATGCGGAAAATGGGTTCCACCAAAGCTGGCGATTTCTTCCCGATGATGGCTTCCGATCTACACGAAAAGATTGGGCATAGAGCGAATGTCTATGTTGCCATGGTAACCCCTCCCGATAAAAATGGCTATGTGAATCTGGGCCTGACCAATTTCTATACCCTGGAAGGAATTCGTCTGGGTCATAAACTTGGCACGCTGCGGACCTGTATTGGTGAAGTGAATGATCAAATGCCGGTTGTGTTCGGCGACAACTATATGCATATTTCGGAGTTCGATTATTTTGTAGAGAATTCAACTCCTATTCCTACTTTTGGCCGTGGAGACCCAACTGAACGTGACAAAACCATCGCCAATTATGTGCTGGATTTAATCAACGACGGTGATACCATTCAAATGGGCATCGGCGGCATTCCCGAAGCTGTTGTGGCAGGTTTGGACGGAAAGAAAGATCTGGGCGTTCTGACTGAAATGTTCCCCGGAGGTCTGCCTGAACTAGTAGAAAAGGGGATCGTTACCAACAGGAAAAAGCCATTCCATACAGGCGTAACATTAGCCACCTTCGGAATGGGCGATCAAAAGATGTATGATTATTTAAATCAAAATCATGCCTGCGAATTATATCCGGCTTCCTATACCAATGATCCGAGATTTGTTGCCCAGCATCCCAACATGGTTTGCCTGAACATGGCTTTGATGGCAGATTTCAGCGGTCAGATCAATGCCGAAGGTTTATCTCATAACCAGATTAGCGGTACTGGCGGACAGTTGGATTTTGCTCTGGGTGCATTCTGGTCCAAAGGCGGCAAAGGAATTACGCTGATCAGTGCTGCCAGACAGATGCCCAACGGCGAACTTGTTTCATCTATCGTACCTGAATTACCCGCCGGATCTCCGGTCACAGTACCCAGAACGATTGTTGACTATGTCATCACCGAATATGGTGTTGCGCATCTGAGATGGAAATCCCGGAGGGAAAGAGCTGCTGAATTGATTTCTATAGCTCATCCTGATCTGCGCGGAGAACTTCGTGCAAGCTTAAAGAAGAACTTCTATCCCAAATGGGCCCAGGATTAATCTTTAAGATCACACAAACCGCCTTTTCGAATGTTTTAGCTGTGTGAAAAAAGAGGCATGTGAATTTAAGCCAGTCAAAGTGCTTAAAAATAGAATTTAAAATTGAAGAAAGAGGTGTAAGTTTAATGGAACGTTCATTGCCCTATACACAAGAACACTTAATGTTTAAAGAAGCCTACAGCAAATTTGTTGCCAAAGAAATCGTTCCCAATTATGAAAAATGGGAAGAAAACTGCATCGTGGATCGCGAGATCTTCAAAAAATTAGGCGACAACGGTTACCTTTGCACATGGGCTGATGAAAAATACGGCGGAGCAGGCGGAGATTTCCTTTATTCAGCTATTATTGCTGAAGAAATGGGCAGACAGGGTGTCAGAGGATGCTTTTCCTGGTTGCACAGCGATATCGTAGGACCTTATCTTGATTCCTTTGGTACCGAAGAACAAAAAGAAAAATATTTGCCTGGCTGCGTAGACGGCACCACCATCCTGGCAGTTGCGATGACTGAACCGGGAGCAGGTTCCGACCTTGCATCCATGAGAGCTACCGCTGTTAAAGACGGTGACGAATATGTTCTCAATGGTTCTAAAACCTTTATCTCCAATGGTATACTGGCCGACCTGGTAGTTGTAGCCATGAAAACAGATCCGAAAGCCGGAAATAAAGGTATTACCCTGTTCCTGGTCGAAAGGGACACTCCTGGATTCGGACGCAGCAAACAGATCCCCAAAGTTGGTTTGCATGCTCAGGATACCGCAGAATTATTCTTTGATAATTGCCGTATTCCTGCCGCAAACGTACTGGGCGGAGAAAAAATGGTAAACCAAGGATTTAAATGCCTGATGCAGAAATTGCAACAGGAAAGATTAATGGTTGCATTGGTCAATCATGCTTCTGCTGAAAGAGCCCTGGACTTGACTCTGCAATATGTACAAGAGAGAAAATTATTTGGTAAAGCATTGGCACAGTTCCAGAATACTGCATTTGTCCTGGCAGAAATTGCTACCAAACTCCAACTGGGCAGAACCTTCCTGGATGCACTGGTACTGCAGCACGCAAAACATGCTGATGTTGTTAAAGAAGTAAGCATGGCCAAATACTGGGTTGGTGAAAACGAAAATGAAGTTGTTGCAAAATGTCTGCAGTTATATGGCGGATATGGATTCTGCAAAGAATACGAAATCTCCAGACTGTTTACAGATGCCCGTGTTCAAACCATCTATGCCGGTACTTCCGAAGTTATGAAATTGATCATCAGCCGTACCATGGGTCTTGGTTAATATTTATTTACTTCATTCGGTCTCATATAGTATCCATACTTTCGAGAGGAAGGAGGAATATCAATGGAAGACGTATTATTCTCAAACGTAATTCTTCGCAAAGAGGGGCCTGTTGCTACTCTTATAGTTAATCGTCCCAAAGCATTGAATGCCCTCAACTGGGAGACCACTGAGGACATTACTGCTGCGATTGAAAACGCTCGTGATGATGAAAACATCCTGGTAATCGTCATTACCGGAGCCGGCGACAAAGCTTTTGTTGCCGGTGGTGATATCGCCTATATGCAAAAGCTGACTGCTCTGGAAGGACGTCGTTTCGGACAGTTGGGACATAAAATGTGCCGCACGATCGAAAACACAGAAAAACCGGTAATCGCAGCTATCAATGGCTTCTGCCTGGGCGGCGGCTGTGAACTGGCTATGGCCTGTGATTTTAGAATTTGTACGGATAAGAGTAAATTTGGACAGCCTGAAGTAGGTTTAGGGCTTACCGCAGGTTTTGGCGGAACCCAGCGCTTGCCTCGCCTGGTTGGAAAAGGAATGGCTTTGCAGATCCTTTATACCGGAACAAACTTTGATGCCCAGGAAGCGTTAAGAATCGGGCTCGTTAATAAAGTAGTCAGCGCCGATAAATTAATGGAAGAAGTTATGGCAATTGCCAACACCATCGCTTCCAAGGGACCAAGAGCAGTAAATCTGACCAAAGCAGCCGTGAATGCAGGAATGGAA
>JAGFXV010000171.1 GCA_017861475.1 Bacillota bacterium
CGCCCGGACTCACCTTTTTATCTGTCCGAGGAAACAGCCAAAATCATAGCTGAGGAAATCGCTCCTTACTGGAAAGACAAATCCATGCCCGAAAAGTATGCTTTGACATTGCCGGAAGAAACCAGAATGGTGATGTTTGGGCCCGGCAAGGAAAACATATACCAGCAATTGGGACTTATTTATGCGACAGGCAACTTCCGTTCATCTCACAATTGGACTATTGATTATAAAAGGGTTATTGAGCGGGGTATCACGGATATTAAAAGAGAAGCTCAGGAAAAACTGGCGGCGATAGAATATCCGGCTGAGCTGGTAGAAAAGGGCCCATTTCTGGAAGCGGTTATTATTACCTGTGATGCCATAGTAACCTGGGCTAATCGTTATTCTCAGTTGGCCCGGGAAATGGCCGAAAAGGATACCAATTCGGAAAGAAAGAACGAACTGCTGGAAATTGCGCAAATCTGTGAATGGGTACCGGAAAATCCTGCTCGCACCTTCCGGGAAGCAATGCAGGCGCAGTGGTTTCAGTATATGTTCTGCCGAATAGAACAACTTGTGGGCGGAGCATTAAGTTTGGGAAGAATGGATCAGTATTTGTATCCTTACTACAAAAAGGACCTTGAGGAAGGTCGGATTACCCCTGAACAAGCCAAAGAATTATTTGAAAGTCTCTGGGTGAATATGTCTGAAGCTATGATTATTCTGGTCAGCCCGGCAGGGGGAGCTTTTACAGAGGGTTATGCTCACTTTGAGGGGGTAACTCTTGGGGGACAGACCCGTGACGGCAAGGACGCTACCAATGAATTATCCTATTTGATCCTGGAGTCCAAGCGTGGTTTACCTATAAACTATCCCGATCTGGGAGTGAGAATACATGCGAGAACTCCGGATAAGTTCCTGCATGCGGTTACCGAGATAATAAAGGAAGGTCAGGGGTATCCCAAACTGCTCAATGATGAGGAAGTCGTGCCGCTGTATTTGGCCAAAGGAGTAGCCTATGATGATGCACTCGATTATTGCATTTCCGGCTGTGTAGAGAACAGAATACCGAACGTCGACACTTATTGTAATCCTGCTGGGGTGGTTAATGTCGGTGCTGCGGTGGAACTGACACTGAATGACGGCCGTATTAAAAAGTACAACAATTATCAATTTGGGGTATCGACAGGTGATCCCAGAGAATTTGCAACTTTTGACGATGTTATGAAGGCCTATCGTGCCCAGCATCTAAATTTATTAAAACATGTTTTAATCCAACAGGCAGTGCTTGATAAGGTGAAACCAGAATTCCTGGCAGCGCCGCTTACTTCCATGTCCAATCAAATTTGTATGGATGAATGCAAGGATATTAATGGTTATCTTGAGGGCGGACTGCGGGAAAAATATGCTGACGCCGTTGGTTATGCGACAGCGGTTGATTCCCTTGCTGCTGTCAAATACCTGGTATTTGATCAGAAAAAGCTTACTATGGGTGAACTTATAGAGGCTCTGGATTGTAATTTTGAAGGTAAGGAAGCAATCCGGCAAATGTGTCTGAATGCTCCCAAATACGGCAACAACGACCCATATGCTGATAAAATAGCGAAAGAATTGGAAAAAATACATTTCGAATATTTGAAAGAGCAAAAAGGAGTGGTTCCTGAGATCCTGGCTATGAGGATGGTTCCGGTAACACTTCATATTCCATTTGGGAAAGCGGTAGGAGCAACCCCGAATGGCAGAAAAGCCGGATTGCCTTTAGCCGAAGGAACTGGAGCCTCGCATGGCTGCGACACCAAGGGCCCTACTGCTGTGCTGATGTCTAATGCCAATTCTAAAAATAAGGGCTACAGGAACCGGCAGGCCAGATTGCTTAACTTGAAACTTAGCCCCGGGTCGGTAAAAGGTGAAGAAGGAACCAGAAAGTTAATGTCCTTAATCAGAACCTGGTGTGATTTGGGTCTGTATCACATTCAGTTTAATATTATTAATCGGGAGACACTGCTCGCAGCGCAGAAAGACCCTGAGAAATATCGGAGTTTAGTTATTCGCGTGGCAGGCTACAGCGCTTATTTCACTGAACTATCACCTGAGCTGCAAAATGAGATTATCGCCAGAACCGAGCATAGTCTCTAGACGAAAAATGAGAAGTTAAGCCCAGTTGGTTTACCACTGGGCTTAACTCTACTCGTTGATTAAAGGGAGAATGAAGTATGCTGCAACAAATCGGAAGAGATACGGGGGTTGTTTTCAATATACAAAAATTCTCCGTTCATGATGGACCGGGGATAAGAACATTAGTCTTTTTAAAAGGCTGTCCGTTAAGATGCCAATGGTGCTCTAATCCTGAAAGCCACTCGCTTATTCCCGAGGTTCTGTACAGCAATACTAAATGCATTACAACTGCCGAGTGCGGTTATTGTCAGCAGGCATGCAAAACCGGAGCGATAACGGAGTCTGAGGGCAAGATTGCCATAAACAGAGATTTATGCACGAATTGCGGTGATTGCGCCGAAGCCTGTCCAGCTTTAGCTCTGGAGGTTTGCGGTGCCCGCATGACAGTGGATGAAGTCCTGGATCGAGTAGAGGAAGACAGCATTTTCTATACTCGGTCTGGTGGCGGTATAACCTTAAGCGGGGGCGAACCTCTGGTGCAGGCAGATTTTGCTGCTGAACTGCTTAAGGAGGCCAAACAGAGGGGCATGGATACTGCCATTGAAACCACCGGCTTCTCGGATTGGGAGAATATCGCCAAGGTTCTTAAATACGTTGATACTCTGCATTTTGATATAAAATGCATGGATTCCGAAAAGCACAAAAAGCATACCGGAGTTTCGAACGAAAAAATCCTGGATAACTTTAAGAGAATTTGTGCTGAATTCCCGGGAAAAACCATTGTTGTCCGGACGCCGGTCATTCCAGGATTTAATGATACAGAAGAAGATATATTAGCCGTCGTCGATTTTCTGAGAAACATAACGCGGCCGGTTGAATACGAGCTGATGGGATATCACCGTTTTGGTGAAGGCAAATATGCCGCCCTGGGAAAAACCTACCCACTGAGTGGTGTTGCTTCACTAGATAATGAAAGGCTAGTAGTCCTGGAGAAACTGATAAAGCTCAAAGGGGCTGTAACAATGATACCAAGTGTTATTAAAATGGTAAAGAAAAGGCGGTTGCAGTATGAACAACATGGACGTTTATGAACGGTTAGCCCCCTGTTTGGATTATTCATGAAAACACCCGCTAGAACTTAACGGTATGATCAATGATCTGTGCATACAGTTCCGGTGTCAGTTGCACGTAACTGTCTTGGTCGGGGTCAAGGAAATAAAGCGGATCTTTAATCTCAGACGGATTGAACCCTTCCTTCTGGAGCTGGCTTTTTACCTGTTTGAAACTGTTGGTCGCGTCGATGGTATCACGCAGGCGGATAAAATAAGGCCGGGCGTAGGAGGGCAGGTTCTCACAAACAAACGCACCGAGTTTTGCCCAATCCATGACGGCCCCGTCCAGGAGTTTAAGGGCGGCCATGCCGCAGCGGCCCTCTTGTCCCGCCACTTGTACGCCATATACATTCACATCCTCCATCTGCCCGAACCGGTTTACCACATTGGAAACTTGATTGGTCGAAACATTTTCGCTCTTCCAACGGAATGTATCCCCCATGCGATCTACAAAAGAGAAATAATCATTTTCTGCCAGCTGTACCAGGTCGCCGCTATGGAAATAGCAGTCGCCCTCTTTCAGAACATTGTGCAGGATTTTTTCCTCGGTTGCCTGCGGATTGTTGACGTAACCGGCAAACACATTGAGACTGTTTATTTCGCATATCAGCAGACCAGTCTCCCCGGCCTGGCATTTTATTGCCAACCCATTCTCGTCCCGCGCGAAATCACCGGTTTCATAATCATATTTAATAACCTCTCCCTGTCGTCTGCCCAGCATATTCAGGTTGCCGCACATGCCAGGGACGCCCTCCATATTAATAAACGATCCCACGCCTTCCGTCGCACCGTAGATCTCGTTGATGACTTCAATGCCGAAACGTTTTTTAAACGGGGCCATTAATTCGCCGCGCATGCCATTGCCGGTGATGAGCCGCATGGGATTATCTGCATCATCCGGCCGCTCAGGCTGGTTATACAGATAGCGGCAGAGTTCGCCCACATAAATAAACATACTGGCATTGTATTTACGTACCTCATCCCAGAAATTACGGGCGGAGAACTTCCGGCGCAGCACCATGGTGCTGCCCGAGACCACCAAACTGGAATATCCGATATCAAAACCGCTGTTATGATAAAGCGGCAGCACCATATATTGCACGGTTTCCGGGTTCATTTGGGCGAATATGACCGACATGTTGCCCAGCACCAGCCAGCGTTTTTGTGTTACCGCACAGGCTTTGGGAAGCCCGGTCGTACCTGATGTATAAATATATACGATGACGTCATCAGAGGAAACTGTACCCGTTGCAGGAGGATTCAAATCCGACGCTTCCTCCAGCCGCGGTTCTAAGTCTTGGATACCATCCGGCAGGGCAATGTCACGCCCTTCTTTTTCTGCCAAAATGATTCCGGGCTCCTTCAGATGAACCTGCTCTCTGATTTCGATAAAAGCGTCCAGGAGTTCATGGCCAACCACTAATATTTTTGCATCGCAGATATTGAGTGCATGCGACAGGACTTCCTTGCGTACCCCATTGTTAATGAGCGAAAC
>JAGFXV010000172.1 GCA_017861475.1 Bacillota bacterium
AAGATCTGGGCTTTGCCAAACTGGACCATCACCGCGGGGTACGGGACAATTTTCCAGAGGTGATATTCTGCCCCGGCAAAAGCATTGTTCAGATTGAACAAATATTTGTCCGTTTGGCGGAACAATCCGATAATGTGCTGGCTACCCGAGCGGACGAAGTTATCTTTCAAAAAGTCAGGGAGAAAATCCCCCAGGTTCAATATAATGATGTTGCCAGGCTCCTTTATCTGCAAAGGAGCAGCCTGCCCTGTCCGGGTCAGGTGTCAGTTGTATCCGCCGGGACAGCTGATTTGCCGGTTGCCGAAGAAGCTGCCTTGACCCTAGAAATTATGGGGGCAAGAGTCGAACGGATTTATGATGCAGGAGTGGCAGGGATCCATCGGCTCTTTGACAAAATGGGGCAGATCAATGCCAGTCAGGCAGTCATTGTAGTGGCTGGTATGGAGGGAGCGCTGGCCAGTGTTGTGGGCGGACTGACCTCTCGTCCAGTAATAGCAGTACCGACCAGTGTCGGCTATGGCGCAAGCTTCAACGGCCTGGCTCCTTTGCTGGCGATGCTGAACAGCTGTGCCAGCGGGGTGGCCGTCGTCAACATTGATAATGGTTTTGGTGCTGCTACCATGGCGTTGGCAATTTTAAAGGCCAGGGATTAGATGAAAGAATAATAAAATAATGCCATAATGGATAAAGGGCCATCTGCCGGCATATGATAGAAAAAATGCTTGAGGAGATGGTCTTTGTGTTACATAAAACAGAGAAATATCTGATGCGTCTGGTAATCCTTTGTTTAGTTGCCGTAGTTGTTGCCCAGGGATTGATGACGGATGATACCACCCGTTTTTATATGAGCTGGAGCGAGAGATTGGAGGGACAAAACCTCCCCTCACCGGTGGTTGCAAATAATGATTTATATATAACAACGATTGAAGAAGATATTGCATCACCACAGGTATTGCTGACCATTAAACTAAACCAGTATCAATCTGCACCTCAGGCAAAAATTTTAATAAACGGTCAGAGTCGTTATAGTTTTTCACGTCAGCAGATAACATTTAGGGTCAACGCCGGCGATACGGTGGAGATCGATACCAGGGATTGTTCGATGCCGCTGGAGTTTATTATCGTCTCGGGGTCGGATAATTTGGCTTATCCCAATCGAGGGCAAGTTCTCAGCGGCAACCAGAGTATAGTAATGGTAGGCAAAATTATAGTAAAATAGAAAAAAATACAGCAGGGTGGTAGGTAGGATGGAAATTGGCAGTAAGCTTGTTGCGACCGCGGCTATAAAGATGACTTTGACCCTATCCAGACAGGAGGAGGGTCTGCTGAAAAAATCGCTGATGGAAGAAATGGCGATCAAAGCAGTAGCAGTTGATTATGGCGGAGAATTCATTACTTCGGCCGCCAAAATTGTTGAAAGAGCTGTTGTGGCAGCCAAACGGGAAGGAGTCATCAAGGACAGCCATGCGGATGAAGGTGCTGTTGCCGGTGCTACCCGGGAAGCTCTGGCTCAAATCATGCCCAAGGCGTTGGGGTTGAATGTGGGAGGCAAGATCGGTATCGCCCGTCATGGTGATCATATTAGTGTAGCAATCTTTTTCGGCATTGGTCTTCTGCATTTGGACGAGGTAGCCATTGGACTTGGCCATCGCGCGGTGGCCTGATTATTTGCGAAGGACGGTTTGATGTTAATGCCAGTGAGAGGAATACGAGGCGCAACAACGATCACATTTGACCGACAGGAAGAAGTACTCGCTGCCACAGGCGAATTATTGGAACAGATGCAAAGGGCCAATTCGTTTGTCCCGGAGGAGATTGCCGCTGTTCTTTTTACGGTAACGGGCGATATTCATTCCGCTTTTCCTGCCCGGGCAGCACGCAATATGGGCTGGGATTTGGTGCCCCTCATGTGCTTTAAGGAAATAGAAACAGAGGGAGCCCTGCCACTTTGTATAAGGATCTTGATTTTGTGGAACACCGATCTGAATCAGAATCTAATCTAGCATGTTTACCTGCACGGAGCGGAGATCCTGAGGCCGGATCTAATAGTTGAGTAATTATTCTCCCATAATTTTTATGATTACCCGTTTGCGGCGCCGGCCATCAAATTCAGCGTAATAAATTTCCTGCCAGGGTCCCAGATCCAGATCACCGCCGGTAACGGGGACGATTATCTGATGGTGTACCAGTATACTTTTAAGATGGGCATCGCCGTTGTCTTCGCCGGTACGGTGGTGCTGGTAGTCCTTCCCCAGTGGAGCTATACTTTCCAGCATTTCATCCAGATCCTGAATGATCCCGTTTTCCCGGTCATTTACATAAACGCCGGCACTGATATGCATGGCGCTGACCAGGATCATGCCCTCCTGTATGCCGCTTTTATGACAGGCTTCCCTTACCCGTTCCGTAATACAGATATATTGGCGGCGTTTTTCTGTGTTAAACCATAAATACTCGGTATGAAATTTCATTAGCCCAACTCCTTCCTGCTTATTTTACGATACAGTTTCGGTCTTCGATGCTGCAAAAGCGGCAGTTCTTCCCGTACCTTCCGCAATTGCGCCAGATCGATTTCGGCATGGATGATTTCCTCCTCCGTTCCCCCTTCAGCGATTATACTGCCCCAGGGGTCAACGACCATGGAATGCCCCCAGGCTTGATAACTGGCAGATGGATTGCGCGCCGGCGAAGCAGCAACCAGAAAAACTTGATTGTCAAGTGCCCGGGTTCGCATTAATATTTCCCAGTGAGCCGGACCGGTGGTCAAATTAAAGGCTGCCGGTACGATGATGATGTTGGCACCGCTTAGCGCAGCTTGACGAGCCAATTCGGGGAATCTTATGTCGTAACATATCATCACCGAAAAGGGCAGCCCATCATAAAAAAATGTCTGCAAATCTTCTCCGGCAGTAAAAACATCTGATTCCTTGAAAACAATCTGATCAGGGATTTGGATATCAAACAGATGTAGTTTGCGATGACAGCCAAGCATTTTTCCATCCGGAGCAAAAATACAGCTGCTGTTATAGATTTTGCCGCCGGCATCGATTTCCGGTATCGAACCGCCTACCAGCAGTATCTGGTGTTCTCTGGCCAGTTCGGATAGTATTGCCGTGCTAGGTCCTGGTATGGGTTCCGCATAGTCCGGCAGTAAATCAGTCTGATAAGGAGCGTTGAATATTTCCGGCAGAACAATCAGATCAGCTTCTGTGGCCGCAGTCTTAATCATCTGGGCAGCCTTGGCAAGATTGGCGCTTTTATCATGGCCGGTCTGCATTTGGCAAATTGCTGTATTAACAAACTTATCCATTATTTAACCTCATTTCCGGGCAAACGGTTGCTTTTTGCGGTTGTTTGCAATACTATTTTTATTTAATCATATCATTCATATCAATTTCCAGTTTAGCTCATGCTATACTTATTATAGAATTAGTTATCAAATTGTATTATTGATTTTATTGAACCACATATGGAGGTCAACAAATGCCAAGCTATAAACTGGCTTCGCGGGAATATTGTCCACGCGATACGGTTATTGAAATACCCGGTCTGCTGGAACCTGTTTTTATCGGTGCCGGTTACTGTACGATCATTGCCGGGCCTTGCGCAGTAGAGAATCAGGCAGATTATCTTGAAATTGCAAAAATATTAAAATCGATCGGCATACATATATTGCGGGCCGGCCTATTTAAACCGAGAACTTCTCCGTATTCTTTCAAAGGACTGGGGACGGAAGGTCTGAAAATAGTGGAGGAAGCCCGCAGAACGACCGGAATCGCGGTACTGACTGAAGTTATGGATGTAAGGGATATTGAGGATCTTTATCCGCACATCGATATTTTCCAGATAGGCAGCCGCAACATGCAGAATTTTACCTTGCTGGAAGAACTGGGGAAGACCAATAAGCCGATTTTACTAAAGCGCGGTCTGGCCGCCACCATCGAAGAGTGGCTGCTGGCGGCTGAGTACTTGCTGGATCGCGGCAACCATAAAATCATTCTTTGTGAACGAGGGATCAGAACCTTCGAACCGTATGCGCGCAATACGGTTGATATTGGCGCCGTTCCTCTTATCAAGCATCTGTCCCATTTGCCGATTCTGGTGGATCCAAGTCATGCGACGGGCAGGGCTGAAATGGTTGGACCTGTTGCCAAAGCAGCTGTTGCTGCCGGTGCTGACGGTATTCTGGTAGAGGTACATCAACATCCCGAAGCCGCCCTGTCGGATGGCCGTCAGTCTCTTACACCGGAACAGTTCCGTGAATTGTATGAGCAAATAAATAAACTGGCTGAACTTGAACAGAAAATCTTGCAATAGGAACATAATTTGTTCACGAATTTACGTTTTGTTGCACAATAAAAACCCGGCTAATTAAAGAGCCGGGTTTTGCATCGTCTGTGGAAATTTATTTTTTTTCAGCGAAATAGTTGATTCTCATGGCATCACGCACTTCCCGCATGGTTTCCTGCGCAGTTAAACGAGCCTTTTTGGTTCCCTCCAGTAAAATATCTTTCACCAGATCAGGATTGTTTTCATATTTAATCCGCCGTTCACGCATCGGTTCGAGCAGTTGGTTTATACAGCCGGAAAGTTTCTTCTTGCATTGAACGCAACCGATTTCTCCGTTTCGGCAGGCTTTCTCGATATCTTCAACTTCCGAACGGTTAAATACCTTATGATAGCCA
>JAGFXV010000173.1 GCA_017861475.1 Bacillota bacterium
TCTTCGATTTCTTTGGGATAATGGGCAAAGACTACCCGGTTCTTGATTTTAAGGGTGGGTGTCATTTCATCACGATCCTCGGTAAATTTACGGGGAATGATTTTAAAGCGCTTAATTCTTTCAAAGTCGGCCAGATCATCATTGACCTTGTTGATCGCGGCATCCACCAATTTATAAAGCTCAGGATGACCAGCCAGATCATCGCCCACCTCTACACAGGTGTTCATACCGTTGACGGTGGCATAAACCAGTTTTGATTCATCAAAGGCGATTCCTTTTTCCCGGAAAATATTAATAATGTTATCGTAAAACGGTACTACCAGAGCACTGATATATTTACGGTTATCCCCCACGACCAGGATCTGTTCCACAAAGGGGTTATTGGTAAACTTCATCTCAATATAGGCCGGCGAAACATTTTTACCGGTATCCAGAACGATGATAGCTTTTTTACGATCCTTGATGCGCAGGAAACCATGGTCGATTTCCCCGATATCACCAGTCCTGAACCAGCCATCCGGAGTGAAGCTCAAAGATGTTTCTTCCGGATTGTTTAAATATCCATTGATGACGCTGTCACCGCGCACCAGGATCTCATTGTCATCAGAATCAAGCATCACTTCCATATTGGAGCCAGCCATTTGCGGCGCTTCCCAGCCGATGCGGACACAGCGCGCCTGTACCATGTTAATACCCGAGGCTGTTTCCGTCAGTCCCCATCCATCCAGCAACGGGAAGTTCATCCCCCAGTAGTTCTTCTGCAGATCAGCCGGAAGCAAAGCACCGCCTGAATAAGCCTTATTGACCCGTCCGCCAAATACGCCCCGGAAGAAAGCAAATACTTCCCGATCAGCTTGCAAAAACTCAGCTTTTAGTGCACTATCCAGATAAAGGGTGGGATCCGTGGTCAGATCGACGACACCGTTTTCATCCATTCTGGTTTCCAGTACTTTACGTCCGATATTCACGGCCCACTCATATTTATTCTTTCCTTCCGGAGTCGAGCATAATGCACCAGCCACCCCGTTCCAGATCCGATCCCAGAGGCGGGCTACCAGCATGACAAAGGTGGGCTTGATCTCCTGAAAATCCATCAAAATAGTCCTGGGGCTCTGAGCATAGCCGATCAATCCCCCATAGGAAATACAGGAACTGTGGTTGTCGATGCGATTCCAATTGTGACTTAGCGGCAGTATGGAAAATACGGTATCTTCCACACTGAAGGGAGTGTTGCCGTAAAAACCAACCTGACTGACTCCCAATGTCGAACTTAAAATGTTCTTATGGGTCAAAGGACATCCTTTTTGTTTTCCGGTTGTTCCAGAAGTGTAGAGGATCGAACAGAGATCATCCTGGGTAATGGACTGCCAGCGTTCCTTGTACGCATTGGGGTTTTTCGCGCGGAATTCCTGGCCCAGATCCCAGAGTTCCTGCATATTCATGACATTGTTAATTTCGCTTTGATAAGTTGAATTCATCACCACGATATGTTTGACTGTGGGCAACTCGTCCCAAACCTTCAATATTTTCTGCAGCAGCTCTTCATCATGAACACATATACAGCTGCTTTCGCTGTGATTGGTGGTAAAAATGATGGTTTCACTTGAATCATCCGGATAAATGGTGTTGACTGAACAACCTGCTGCTCGTCCCCCGTAATCAGCCCAGTCCCAGATAGGATTGGTCGGCGCCATAATTGATATCCGATCCCCTTTTTGCAAACCCAGCGCCATAAACCCCTGCCCGAAATTCTCTACCCGTTCGGCAAATTCATTGTAGGTCAAAGTCAGATAACAACTGCCATTGGTGTACTTCTGCGCCGGGCGATGGCCGCAATATTTTACGGTGTTGTAAAACATATGTACCGTACTGGGAACATCGCGCATAAAATTGGCCAGCAGATCATTGCGCGGTCCGCTGTAAACATAAGATTCCGGAGCTTTTAATACCATTCTTATCCCTCCCGACATAATTATTACATTTTCGAATATTTATTCTATTCAATTTAATAAACTGAAATCCTTCAAATAATAAAGCGTTTTAATGTTTGCTGTACGCAAATATTAAAACGCTTAATCAAATTTATTAAATTCTTTAAAAATTTAACACATACAAATATCCATCCCCTACTTGCTTATTTATCGCCAACCATCCGCAGAGGTTTATGTTTTAGTGGAGCGCAGGGGGTAAGGCAACAGCCGTGCGCCGAAACGTAACGACGCAAAGAGCGCTTATACTTTAATAAAGACATACGTTACCCAAAAACGAGACTCACGTGATAGTATAAAGACCCCGAGGTTGCAAAGGAGCGCTAATACTTTAATTTTAGTAAGTCAATAGACCGGCCCCAAGCAGAACTAATGCATAAACCTCAGACAAAATCAGCAGTATTTATGCAAGTCAAGAACCGTCCCTAGCTTGCGTGAATAACAGTGCAATTTATTTATCAGATACGGCGCTCAACGATCGACATGACATCAGCGTAAAGAAGTTCTCCTTCTTTTAAAATGCGATCGATTTTATGGACGGCATCCGCTTTGACCGTTTCGTCATCGATGGAGGGCAGATTGATCTTGACGTTCAGCGCAGCACTTTTAATACCGGCTGTAGCCAACTCCGCACCTACGCCTATATCCGATATGGCACCTTTGTTTCCGTATAAGGCAATATCTTTCTGATGCCGCATGATTAACAGACATTTTTCTGCTGTCTTCAAAGGTACATCCATCGCAAACAGACTGGCCCTCTGCATCTGTCCAGCGCGAAATGTTTTTTCTTCTTCAGTCTCTTTCGGCAATTTCATCGCTTCCATAAACTTGGTGAAAGCTTTGGTATCTTCATCGACTAAAACCGCAAGTTCTTCATTTAAAGATTGAATAGCTGCGAAATCAGCATTGATTTGCTTTTTGATATTATCCTCCAGGGCTTCCCAAGCCTTCTTGCCGACGGTCAGATTCACCACCATCATGGTCAAGGCCGCTCCCAGCATACCGGAAAGCGCTGCCGCACTTCCGCCGCCCGGGGCTGGAGCCTTGCTGCTCAGCACCTGGTTGAATTCGCCAAGACTCATGTTCAATAAGCTGCTCATACATCTCCTCCTTGATATACCAACTGCGTGTTATTAACAACAACGCGGCCATTTTTGATCACCTTGTCAACATGGTTGATACCGTAATGGTAAATCACGTATTCCCAGTTGGGTGCATTAAGTATTATTATATCAGCTTGTTTGCCTTCTTCAAGACTGCCAATTAACTCGGATCTGTCGATGGCATGAGCAGCATTGATGGTCATGGCCGGCAATATTTCTGCCGGGGTCATATGCATGCCGAAACAGGCAAACGTCATGATAGTCTGCAGGTTTTCACACGGACAGGTGCCGGGGTTGTAGTCACTGGCCAGGGCGACCCGTATGCCCATATCGATCATTTTACGGGCCTGGGCATATTTGTTCAGCATCAGGTAATATGAAGTGCCGGGAAGCAAAACAGCGGTAACCCCTGCATCTCGCATGCCCAGCAGGCCTTCATCGGAAGCGGCCAGCAAATGATCTGCTGAAACGGCTTGCATTTCGGCTGCCAGTTCGGCGCCCTGGAGCGGGACTATCTCATCGGCATGAATTTTCAGTTTAAACCTCATTTGTTTTCCGGCTTTCATTAAGATTCTGGCCTGTTCCGGAGAAAATACCCCTTCTTCGCAGAAAACATCCATAAATTCCGCATGTCCGTTTTCTGATATATTGGGCATCACATCGTAGAGCATAAAATCAATATATTTAGCCGGGTTGTGCTTGTATTCGGGCGGGATGGCATGGGCGCCCATATATGTTCTGACAATATCCACCGGGTGTTCCAGATTGAGTGACCAGGCCAACTGCAGACACTTTATTTCATTATCCAGATCAAGCCCATAGCCGCTTTTGGCCTCTACGGTGGTGGTTCCGTGTAACAACATTTGATCCAGACTATTCCATGCTTTGGCTTTTAATTCTTCAACGCTGGCCTTGCGGGTCGCTTTGACCGTACTGAGAATACCGCCGCCTTTTTTTAGAATATCCAAATATGAAGCACCATTGAGCTTCATAGCTAATTCATTTTCTCGTGATCCACCGTGGATCAAATGGGTATGGGGATCGATCAGACCAGGTACCACGGTTTTTCCGTGCGCGTCAATCACCCTGGTCTCATCATCACATATTTCAGCAGGAACTTCTCCCGCCGTAACCACTTGAATGCGGCCATTGGCAACCGCTACATATCCATCCAGCAGTGTATTCTCTGAATCTTCGGCACAAGTGTAAATTTTATTTGATTTGATTATTAAATCTACCGCCATTTTTTATCTCCCCTACTCCAGCATACGCTGTTCGATAACCTGCTCCATTCTGAAATTCTCAATCTGCAGATAGTAAACCGCCGCATCGACCAGCGCAGCCATGGGGGCCAGCCCGATGATCTCACTGCCGACGATTTCCACACCATAGCGACGGGCTTCAAATCTCACCGTTTCCAACACTCTATATAAAGCAGTCTTGGTATAATCAGTCATATTGATCGATACCTGTACGATGTTTCTTTCCTTGAGCACGACCCCCATGGCCTTGCAATACCTGAACCCGCCGGAAATGTGGCGGATACAACGGGCGATCTGATTGGCAATTTCAAGGTTGTTGGT
>JAGFXV010000174.1 GCA_017861475.1 Bacillota bacterium
TTGCTTGTTAAAAGACTTATCTCTCACTTGCGAATAAGGTAGTTTATTACTTTTCCCAAATCGTTCAATCAACCGGCTAAACCAACAACGAGGAAGATAAGGACTTGAACCCCTAATCTCCCCCGTATGCTGATTTCTCAATAAAATTTTGCAGATACTATTAAATCAATATTAAATATGTTATTTTTCAAATTTACACAAAAGGTTGTTTTTATTCGCCCGTGAAATTTGGCTCGCGTCTTTCCAAAAACGACTGAACGCCTTCCACGGAGTCCTTGCTTTTTATAATCTGAGGCATAAACTCGGGGATTCTTTGCATTGCGATTCTGTTTCCATAATCACGGGCCTGGCGGGCGGAGGCTAACGAGGCCTGAACACCCATTGGAGCAGCCTTGGCAATTGATTGGGCAATAGCCAAAGCATGATCGAATTGCTGTCCGGGTTCCACCAATTCCTGAACCAGACCAAGGCGATAAGCTTCCTGGCCGCTTAATGTATCACCGGTCAAGACATAACGCATGGCATTTCCCCATCCTATTTCATTCCACAAACGGGTAGTAGCTCCTCCCACCGCATATATACCGCGTTTTACCTCCAATTGAGCCAATTGCAAATCATTTGCTGCAACCCGCACATCGCAAGCCAGCATGATCTCTATGCCCCAGGTATAACACATGCCCTGACAGGCCATAACCACCGGCTTCCGGCAACGATTTTCCTCCAGCAAACCATAGGGATCAAGCATTCCTTCCTCCAGATCTAATTTGCCGTCAGCAAAAACTTTTCCCCATTGGGGAAGATCCAAGCCGCTGGTAAAATGATCACCGACTGCATAGAGCAAACCGCAGCGCAAATCCTTGTTCTGATCAAGTTCATAGTAGGCACGGGCCAGATCAAAATACATATCCAGGGTGAAGGCGTTGCGTTTTTCCGGGCGGTTAATCCCCATCATCAGTACATTACCACGAGTTTCTACTAATATATTGCTATTGCTCATAACAATTCCCCCAATATTTTATTGTTTTAATTTATTTTAACAAAAAGTTCCATATTAATATATCACCCCAAATAAAAAAGCCATCCTTTAAGCAGATGGCTTTAATCAGAACACAGATCTTTAAATTATTTATACATTTCCTCCACCTGCGCGGCAAAATTCTTGAGTATAACCCGCGATTTGAGCTTCAGCGTGGGAGTAACCTCCTCCAGCGGCTCCAGGAAGCGGCGGTTGGAAATGATATACTTCTTGATACTTTCATAATTTTCCAGTTCTATGTTGGCTTCGGCTATATCTTCATCAATCAGCACTCGAAGCTCCGGACTGCCTGCAAGGTCATCCCCTACCTGAACGATTATTTTGGCCATCCCTTCGCCTACGGAAACGATCTTGGATTCATCAAAAGCTACTCCCTTAGCTTTTAGCAGGGGGATAACCACTTCAAATTTGGGTACGACAATGGCTCCTACGTATTTTCTTTCATCGGCTACGGCACAGATCTGTTCCACATAACGAGCGGTGGAGAACTTACCTTCAACTTTGGCCCGAGGAACGTTTTTACCAGTATCAAGGACCATGATGCTCTTTTTGCGGTCAATGATCTTGTAATAATCAACGCCTAATTTACTGTTGTGTACAGTAACTGCAATGTCTCCGGTATGGAAAAAGCCGTCTTCATCAAACGCCTCAGCGGTAGCCTGTGGATTGTTGAAATAGCCCTGGAACAGCATCGGACCTCTGACCAGCAGTTCTCCGTCTTCAGCAATCTTTTCTTCTGCATAATAGTTTGTCGGTCCCATAGAACCTGGCAACACTGCTTTTAAGTTGCTGAAGTTGACCGCGTTCATGGTCTCGGTTAGGCCATAACCTTCGCATACCCTGACCCCCATGGCCATCAATGATTTGCACAAAGAAGGCGGAAGCCCGGCCGAAGCGGAAAACGCCATTTTATAATTGGGTCCTAAAATATATCTAGCTTTGCTAAAAACAGCCTGATCGGCCCACTGATATTCTGCTTTCAGTTCATCGGGCAGCAGATCCACCATATTTACATCCAGTCCCATATCGATGAAGCCTTCCTCGTCGCTGACATAATCCACCGCTCTGATCCCTATGTCCATGGCTTTTTCAAAAGCAGCTTTTCCTTCCGGAGTGGCTGAAGCCGCATCCCGCAGAGCCATATAGATCCTTTCAAAGATACGCGGCACGGAACAGAACCAGGAGGGTTTAAACAACTGCAGATCACCCACCACCGTCTGGGGCGATTCTGCATAAGCGATGGTTTCACCCAGACAGACGGACTGCATTTGGCCGCACTGTCTTTCGTAGGTATGGGACAGCGGCAGGAAGGACAGCAAGACATCATATTCGCCCAGCATGCAATCGTTGCGGGTCCACATATTGTTGTCGGCATTGGTCGCATACATAAAGCTGGAGTGGGTATGAACAGCCCCTTTGGGATCGCCGGTGGTTCCGGAAGTATAAATGATACTGGCCATATCCCAGATCTTTATTTCATCGCAGGCTTTTTCATAGCAATAGGGGTTTTTGTGCATGTAGACGCGCCCCATTTGCTGTAACTGACTGAGATGTATAAAAGCCGGATGATCAGGCAGAGGACAATGGTCTTCCATAACGATCACTTTTTCCAGTGTCGTCATTTCGCTCAGCGCTGAGTGGACTTTTTCAACCCCGGTCTGATCCTTGACGAAAATGAATCGTGAGCCGGAATTGTTAACGATGTAGGACATTTCCCGGACAGAAAAAGAAGGGTAAATGGTAACAGTTACTGCTCCGCTGCCTAGAATAGCAAAATCAGACCAGAGCCACTGAGGGCAATTATAAGCCATAATGGCGGCACGATCCTGTTTCTTGATGCCCAGGGAAAGCAACCCGGCAGCCAGATCCCTGACTTTCATGCCAACTTCAGCGTAGGTCAGGGAAGCGGTTTCGGTCGAACCCGGTGCCACTTTAAACCACTGGCAGCGTCGTTCACCGAATTTTATAACGGATCGGTTCAGTAATTCGGGCAGGGTACACATCTGCAGCTGTTCTCTGTTGATCATACATTCACACTCCTTATTAAATATCTTGATATGATTACCTTAATTATACTGTTTAATAATTATATGTGCGAATGTTTTAAATTTTATAACTATTATTTAAAATTGTGGTTCTTGGGCAGATAGACAGAAAAGGTTGAGCCCTCGCCTGGTGTGCTGACAACAGTGATAGACCCGCTCAGCTTTTCCAGCAAATGCTTGGCAATTGCTAAACCCAGACCGCTGCCGCCTGTTTTTCTGGAGCGCGCTTTGTCCACCCGATAAAATCTCTCGAAAATGCGCTGCTTTTCCTGCTCTGGAATGCCGATACCGGTATCGATCACATTGATCCTTACATTTGCCTCCAGTTCCTCCAACTGCAACTTCACTGTGCTGCCTTCCGGACTGTATTTAATGGCATTATCAAGCAGATTGCTGACTACCTGTATGATCAGATCGGCATTGCTTTCAATGACCGGCTTGCCAGCTGCAGGAATATACTCCAGTTTGATCGATTGCGACAGTTGTTGATGCTGCATCAGGTGGAGCGCTGATTTCAATACGGTGTCAATATCAGTAGGCCGAAACTTCACCTCGGATTTGTCAGCTTCCAGACGCGACAATTCCAGCAAACTATTGATCATTGTTTTGAGTCGCTGGGCTTCTTCATAGATGATCCGGCTGAATTCATTCACCGTTTCTATATTTTCCCCGTTTTCATTCATCAAGGTCTCAGCAAAACCGCTGATTGAAGCCAAAGGAGTTTTGAGTTCATGGGACACGTTGGCCACAAAATCTTTACGTATCTGATCAATTTTTTTAAGTTCGCTGATATCATTTAAAACTGCCAATACACCTTGATTTGTACTTTCGCCGCCCGTGATCGGAACAATATTGGCCTCAATGGTTTTACCGCCCGACTGATGCAGTACGATTGGCTTGGATACCGGTTGCATAAAAGCTTTTACCTGCCCAATGATTTCGAGCAATTCATAATTACCAATGACTTCTGTTTCACTGCGGCCGGTGACATCTTCCTTTATATCTAACAGGCTGAGCGCAGCAGGATTTATATACGTAATGATTCCACGAGTATCGATCATAATAATGCCGTTTACGGTATTCTCCAATAGCACTTCAAAACGATTTTTGATTTCATTTAATTCGATAATCCCCTGCTCTATATTTTCTGACATATCATTAAATGCACCGGCCAGGTAGCCCAGTTCATCATCACTATGGCAGCTTATGCGGTGCTTGAGGTTGCCGCCGGAAATATCCTTGACCGCAGCCGTGATCTCATCCAAGGGGCCTGATATCCGCCGGGCCATGAAAATACTCAACAGCGCAGACAACACTGCAGAAACCAATAAAGCCAGCAGCATAATCAGCAGTATTTTTCGGTTGACCGCCGCCAAATCTGACAGCGGCATGGCCAGTCTGACGACTCCGTTATTGGTTTGATAGGAAAAAGGTACGGCAACATAAAGCATGTTAATTTTTTTCGTATTGCTGTAGCGCAAAGCTACACCGGTTTCTCCGTGCATGGCCTGATAAAC
Organism: Bacillota bacterium; assembly: GCA_017861475.1. GTDB lineage: Bacteria > Bacillota > Syntrophomonadia > Syntrophomonadales > Syntrophomonadaceae > Syntrophomonas_B. The sequence continues at coordinate 4,599 of JAGFXV010000174.1, forward strand.
TTCCGGCCTTGATTTGTGGTTTTCCATTTCCCTGACGTCGGAATCCGAATCACCAAGAACCTTCCC
>JAGFXV010000175.1 GCA_017861475.1 Bacillota bacterium
CGCCACCAGAGAAACGGCGGCCGTATAAGTCCAGATCTCCACCTGGGTTCTGACTTTCCGGCCGAGAATAAAATAAACCGCTATAAAAAGACCGCTGGCCAGCGCCAGCATGTCTCCCCATATTTTCCCGTGAGCCAGGTCACCTGTACCGATACAAAAACTTCCCGCCAGCGCAATAAAAATGCCCCCGGCAATCCAATAATTCAATTTTTCCTGCAGGATAAAAATGGAAAATAGTAATACGAAGATGACCTGAAGGTTGGTAAATAATACTGAACTGGATACGCTGGTATAATCAAGTGAAGTGATCCAGAAAGAAAAATGAAGTGCCAGAAATATTCCGGCACCGAAGATCAACTGATAATCTTTTTTGTTCAGCTGCCGCCATTCTGAAAGGGTCTGTCGCCCTCCCAGCAACAAAGCCAGCGCGAAGGTGAAAAGCACCCGGTAAAAACCGATGACCATTGGGGCAGCTGAGGAGAAACGAATAATGATGGCTGAGGTAGCCATACACAATACGGAGAAAGCGATAAAGGAATACACCCGGGCAGGATTCACGCTCCTGCCCCCAGATAGGATTGAATGACCGCATCATCATTTTTTATTTCTTCAGGGGTTCCCTGGGCTATTTTACGGCCATAATCAAGCACTGCAATGCGTTCGCAGATATTCATCACCACATTCATATCGTGCTCCACCAGAATAATGCTTAATTGACGCTGCTCCCGGATGATTCTGATCAAACGCATCAGTTCCTCTTTTTCCGTGGAGTTCATGCCCGCGGCCGGCTCATCCAGTAATAGCAGCTTGGGCTCCAGCGCCAGCGCGCGTGCGATTTCAAGACGGCGCTGTTCACCATAGGACAGGTTGTCGGCATATTCATACCGTTTATCTGCAAGATCCACCAGTTCCAGCAACTGCAGCGCATTGGAGAGAATTTTTTTCTCCTCCCGGCGCGAAGACGGCAGGCCCAGCATCCCGGCCATAAAACCGCTGTGGCTGACTCCGTAACTGCCTGTCCTTACATTGTCCAGCACGGAAAGCTTGTTAAACAGTCTGATATTCTGGAAAGTCCGGGCGATACCCATCTGGGCAATTTCATAAGCGGGAACGTTGTTCAGACGCTGGCCGTTAAAAATGAGGCTGCCTTCCGTGGGCACATAAATGCCGGTAATGATGTTAAAAAGCGTCGTCTTGCCGGCACCGTTCGGTCCAATGATACCGAATATTTCTTTCTCTTCAATGCTCAGGTATACGGAATCAAGCGCCCGTAAACCGCCAAACTCCTGACTGATGCATTCCAGGGTTAAGACTGACATGATTTCACCTCTTTGCGGGAAAAGCGTTTTTTGATGTCATAGAAGCGGACATCGCCCAGCAATCCATTGGGTCTGAAAATCATCAGGATGACCAGCAGGGCGCCATAGAACAACAGGCGGTAATCCTGTACGATACGCAGCATCTCCGGCGCGATGGTCAATATTATGCTTCCCAGAATCGTGCCCGGTATGCTGCCCATGCCGCCCAGGACAACCATATTCAGCAACTCAATCGACTTCATAAAACCAAAGTTGCCCGGCTCAATAAAGAACATGTAGTGGGCAAACAGACCTCCGCCCAGGCCGCCCAAAAAAGCACCCAGGGTAAAGGCCAGAACTTTCAGTTGGGTCGTATTTACGCCGCTGGCCTCGGCCGCGATCTCATTTTCCCGGATGGCATACATGGCCCGGCCGGTGCGGGAATTGAGCAGTTTATAATTCAAGTAGATGACGATAATTACTAAAATCCATACCAAGGTAAAGGTTGTTACCTGCGGAATCCCTGAAAATCCCACGGCTTTTCCGCCCGGCTCAAAATTCAGGAAAAACACGCGCACGATTTCAGCAAATCCAATGGTCACCATGGCCAAATAGTCACCTTCCAGGCGCAAGGTAGGAAGCCCCAACAAAAAGCCAAACAATGCCGCCACCAGTGCTCCGGCCAGCAAAGCTGCAAAAAAGGGCACGGCAAAATGCACGGTCAAAATTGCCGAAGTGTACGCCCCGAGGCTCATAAAACCGGCATGTCCCATCGATAACTGGCCGGTCACCCCGGTGGTCAGATTCAGCCCCAGCGCCAGAATGATATTTATGCCGATTAAAATCAAAATGCGAAAGTAATAGGCGTCTATATATTGTGAAATAATTGCATCCATTCAGCTCACCTACACCTTTTTAGAAATCTTTTGACCCATCAGACCCTGTGGACGGACGATCAAAACCAGAATCAGGATCGCAAAGGCGATGGCATCCTTGTAAGAAGAGGAGAGATAAGCTACCCCCATAATTTCCATTACGCCCAGCGTCAAGCCGCCGACCATGGCGCCCGGTACAGATCCGATCCCACCCAGTACTGCAGCAGAGAAGGCCTTCAAGCCAGCCATGGTGCCCATATAAGGCCAGACAGCATTGTAATAGATCCCTACCATGACACCACCGGCAGCAGCCAGTGCAGAACCTATGGCAAAGGTAAATGATATGACCCGATTGACATTGATCCCCATTAAAGCAGAGGCATCTATATCCTGCGAGCAAGCCCGCATGGCTTTGCCGATACGGGTCTTCTGAATCATCAGCTGCAGGCCTACCATGAGAAGGGCTGAAACCAGAAGAATAATTACCTGCATGGATGAGACTTCCACGGAACCCAGATGAAAGGTCTTATCGCTCATCACCTGCGGATAGCGGGTAGTGTTGGTTCCACGCAGCAAAGCCATAAGCGTGGAAAGAAAGATCGATACCCCGATGGCGCTGATCAGGGCTGAAAGACGGGAAGATTTTCCCCGCAAAGGACGATAAGCGATTCGCTCCACCACTACGCCCAGCAGCATGCAAAAAGCCATAGCCCCCAGCAACGCCCAAAAGATATTCACCCCGAAAGCAGCCACCAGGAACAATCCTGCAAAAGCTCCAAACATATAAATTTCCCCGTGGGCGAAATTTATCAGCTGTACAATTCCGTAAACCATCGTATAGCCCAGCGCAATCAGCGCATAGGTGCTGCCCAGGGTCAGACCGTTGATTAACTGTTCAAAGAACATAAGCTTCCTCCCGGCAAGTCTAGTAGATTGATAAGTATATTTACTTTGGCACCTCAAACATAAATATTATATCATCTATTGCGGCTGCGCAAACGATAAACATAAAAATAATGCCCGCCTTGAAGGCGGGCATCATATATTGGTTTACAGATTGACCGGGATCTTGTCTTCCAGCGCAAACTTGCCGTCTTTTATGGTTAAAAGGCAAACCGGGCTCTTGATCGGTTCGCGGTCTGCGCCGATGGTGGTTTTCCCTGATACACCAGGATAATCCTTTAATTGTGCCAATTTATCCTTGAAAACTGACGGATCTGCACTCTTGGCCTCTTCCATGGCTTTGGCCAGGATCATAACTGCATCATAGTATTGCGCCGAAAACATATCCGGATCTTCATTATATTTTTGCTTATAGGCAGCAATAAATTTTGCCGTTTCTGGACTGGGCTGGTCACTTGAGAATCCGCAATACAAAATTACTTTGTTTTCCACAGCGGACTGTCCCAGTTTAGCCAGATCGGAACCATACAGTCCATCGCCGCCTACCAGTTTGATGTCCAGGCCTTTCTTCTGCACTTCATTCATGATCAAAGCCGCTTCGGTATAATAACCGGTGAAAACCAGTACATCCGCCTTGGCATTTTTCAGTTTGGTCACCTGAGCGGTGAAATCAGTTTCACCATCATTAATGCTGTCCTGCAGGACAATTTTACCACCCTTGGCTTTTATAGCCTCTTCAAATACCGGGGTCAGTGCAGTACTGTAACCATTGTTCATGGAAGTAATAACCGCAATATTCTTCCAGCCCTTGGTGTTGATCATCCAGTCCACCACGGCCGGAGCAGCAAATTTATCCAGCAGTGTATTTCTGAAAACATAATCTCCGATTTCAACAACGCCTGTTCCGGTGGCACCGGCGGAGATAATAACCACTTTACTCTTCTGGGCAATATCAGCGGCAACTTTGGTCAGGCCGGTACAGGGATCGCCAACCATGGCAACTACCTTGTCCTGGGTTATATATTTGGTGGCAATGTTGGCGATTTCACTGCTCTCGCCTTTATTGTCCTCATAAATGCCTTCCAGTTGTTTACCCAAAACGCCACCCTTGGCATTCAATTCTTCAATCGCCATTTTCATGCCTTTTTCCCCGGGCAGTCCGTAATTGGCAACTGAACCGGTTTTCGCACCTAAAAATCCCAACTTGATGGTATCTTGTCCGGCGGATTTATCACTCCCCTTGCTTCCTCCGCAGCCAGCCAGTAAAGTAACCAGCATCATAACACATAACAACAACGCTACATTTCTTTTGAAATTGATCTTCAAATCCATGCCCTCCTCCAACTAATTTAAATAAAAATAAAATTGTCAGTAAAAATACTGCCAATCGTGTAATAATTCCCCTCCTCCCCGGTCAGAAAAAGTTCAACAAACATATTATTCATTAAAGCTTTAAAAAATCCTGCTTAAACAAACAAAAATGTATAAATATACAAAATGCAGTTTAGTCCATTGAATACACCAGTTGGTATCTTTTCTCCCCTTCCGGGCAGGTAATGGCCAACAGATGTCCTGGTTTCTCTTCG
>JAGFXV010000176.1 GCA_017861475.1 Bacillota bacterium
CCATGGAACTTGGCAGTACCCAGGCTATTAAACAGGTTGTAGCCGCAGGTTTGGGTGTGACCATAATCTCATCCTTAACCGTTCGTCATGAGTGTAAAGATGAAATACTCAAAACCGTAAAAATAAAAGATCTTTACATGAGCAGACCATTTAATATTCTTACCAGTGCCAATCATGCCAAAAGCAAGGAAGAACAATTTCTGGTAAACTTTCTCCACAACAAAGAAATGATGGAGAAAGCACTGAATATGGAATGTTATACCAACGAGTATGATTATATAGGAGAATAATTAAATGCAGGCAGATTGTATGGTTGCTGCCGTACAAATGGCATCTGAAGCAGGAGAAATAAACCGCAATTTAGACAACATTTTGCATATGACCGGGCAGGCAGTAAAAGCCGGGGCCCAATTTGTTGTTTTTCCGGAGATGGCCTTGCAGGGATATACTCACTCGCAGGCCAAGGATTTGGCCGTTACTGCCGATGATCCTGCTATAAAACAGCTCTGCAGAACGGCTTTGAATTCACGAATTACTGTACTGGTGGGTTTTGCTGAAAAATCCTTCGATGTACCAAAACCATATATTTCTCAGTTGATTGCATTTCCTGACGGAACGGCTGAAGTATACCGGAAGGTGCATTTGGGCCGTTTTGAGAAAGAATGGTTTGCTTCTGGCAGCCATTTTCCTGTTTTTAATAGTAAAGGGACAAGCTTTGCCGTGGGAATATGCTGGGACTGGCATTTTCCTGAGATGGCAGGCATTTATTCCTTGAAAGGAGCCGAAATACTATTTGCTCCGCATGCCTCGCTCAGTGTTTCCGGCAATCGGCAAGAGATATGGCAGCACTATATGGGTGCCAGAGCTTATGATAATTCAGTATATTTAGCCGCCTGCAATATGTGCGGCAAAGACCGGCAGAATAGAAGATACAGCGGAGGCGCAACCATATGGGGCCCCAAAGGCGAAGTACTGGCTCAATCAAACAGTGATGACAGCAGTATTGTGTATGCCCTTTTGTCAGCCGAACGTATCAACAATCTGCGGACCAGGGAAAGAAAATCAATGAGGGACAGTTTCTTTCTGGCTGATCGTAAAAAGGAACTGTACCATGAACTGCTGGAATTGGAAATCCAGTCGGGTAAGTAAACCAAAATAAATATTATGATCAACATTTTCAGATCATGATAAATTAAATAAAGAAAACTAAGTTAAAGTGAACGAAATAACGTTAGGAATATATTGAATTTAAAAAACACGGAATGTGATGAGTGAAATGTAACGCCAATATATAGGCGTTACATTTTTGTATAAGTATAGCTTATTATAAAAATAAGAAAATACGATTTCACTTCAAAACTTAATAATGTTAAATTATAGCTAACAAATACACGATAAATGTTAGCTATTACTTTTGTCAAAAATAACATATTGTAATATTGATCGAGTAAAGGATGGTCATAATGTCTTACCGTATCGTTGACAAATGTATTGGATGTTCTCTTTGTGCCAAGTTATGTCCTGTTTTGGCTATAACCGGAACACCTAAAGAAATTTATTCTGTCAACGAGAAACGCTGCATTGAATGCGGCGTTTGCGGCAGAGTCTGTGCCAAATCCGCCATCCTCGATCCCCTGGGAAATATAACTCAGCAAATACCCCGTAAACTCTGGCCGTTACCACATATAAATACCAACCAGTGTTCGTCTTGCGGAATTTGTGTGGAAGCATGCGGGATGGAGGCGCTGGACATCTCCGATCCGCAATATGTCGGTGATATACATACGTTTGCCTATCTTAAGGATCCTAAAAAATGTGTTGGATGCGCCATCTGTACCAGGAAATGTCCCCTGAATTTAATCAGAATGGAGGCCATTTCATGAAACTCCCTCGATATATTGAAATAGATCTTACTCGGAAAACGAGTAAGATCTTTGTAATAAGCACGCGGGATTTCCACGATTATTTGGGTGGAAAGGGTTTGGCTGCCAAAATTCTGTACGATGAAATGGCTGCAGGAACGGACGCCTATTCACCAGACAATCTGATTGTTATTAATGTTGGCCCGCTGACCGGAACGGGTGCCCCTTCCAGCAGTCGTTTCAATATAAGCACGAAAAGCCCGCTGACCGGTGCCATTGCTTCTTCAAACTGTGGCGGAACATTTGGTATGAAGCTGCGTGGCGCAGGTTATGACGGACTCGTCATTCGCGGACAATCAGCATCACCGGTTTATATAGAAATTATGGATGGCATTGTAAATGTCAGGGATGCCAGCCATCTTTGGGGTATGAACACCGAAGATACGCAAAAGCAATTTAATAAACGATATGGACAGTTGGTTATCGGTCCGGGCGGAGAAAATTTGGTTCGCTATGCCTGCGCAGTATCAGGGGAAAGGGTTGCTGGACGCTGTGGGATCGGTGCGGTAATGGGCAGCAAAAACCTCAAAGCGGTTATCGCTTATGGAACCGAAGAAGTAGAAATTGAAAAGAAGAAAGAGTTTGACGCATTCGTTTCCCGCTGGGTAACCAGTCTGAAAAATCACCCCAGCACTGGTGAGGCCATGCCGAAATACGGTACGGCAGGTTTCCTGAAAAAAGTATATAAAAACCATGTTTTGCCGGCTGATAATTATCAGCATACCAATTTTGCCGAGGCTGACAGAATCAGCGGCGAAACGCTGGCCGAAGAATATATGACTAGAAACTCCGGTTGCGTAAGCTGCCCGATTCGTTGTGAAAGACGGGTAAAGCACCAAGACAAGGAAATCAAAGGGCCGGAGTTTGAAACCATTGGACTACTGGGATCCAATATCGGCAATGACAGTATGAACTCGATAATTGAATGGAATTATCAGGCAGATTTAATGGGAATCGACACTATTTCTCTAGGAAGCACCCTGGCCTTTGCCATGGAACTATCGCAGAAGGGAATAAAGGATTATGGCCTGCAATTCGGCAATCCGGAAGGAATAAGCGAAGCTATTCGTCAAATTTCATTGCGGGAGGGTCCATGTGCCGAATTGGCAGATGGTGTAAGGGCTCTGTCAGAGAAGTACGGCGGACATGATTTTGCGATTCATTCCAAGGGGCTTGAATTTGCATCATACGATCCACGCCATTCGGTTGGTCTGGGATTGGGGTATGCAACTTCAAATCGCGGCGGATGTCATCTGAATGGCGGATTTCTTACTTTTGTCGAAATTCTGAGCCCGGTATCTGTAAACGGACTTGATACAAAAGGTAAAGCCGCTCTGACCGCATTCTTCCAAAACGCTATGGAATCAGTATCCAGTGGCGGATCTTGTTTATTCACTACCTTCTCGGTTATTCCGGCTTTCCTTTTCAAGGGAAAGGGAGATGGATTTGTAAACCACATAACGGGGCGCTTATTGACATATTCCAGTCCATTGCTGGGATTCATCATGCATCATCCTGGATTATTTAACTTTAAAATGTTTTATCTGTTTCCACATATTGAAGCTATTGAATTGGCTACAGGTATTAAGTGTACCGTAGGCAGTTTTCTTGAGGCTGGAGAACGATCCTTTACGATTGAGAGAATGTTCAATATTAGAGAAGGTTTTACCAGTGCTGATGACTGCCTCCCGCCGAGAATAATGAATGAAATGGTTGAGGAGCAGGATACGACCATGTCTGAAAAAATTAAAATTATGCTGCATGAATTCTATCGGGTCAGAACATGGGAAGATTCCGGTCGACCGGCAAAGAAGCTTCTTGGCAGACTGGGCATAGAACTACATGATGATGAAAACGAGTAATGTAAAAATATTTATTGAGTATATATCTGACAAAATATGGCGAAAGGGAAGGGGGTTTAGTTGTATTATTGCCAGCACATAAACATATTTAATTAATATAAAAGGGGGAATAGCTGGACTGTAATTTTAATCACTGGTTCAAAGGCCTATTTGAGGAGTGAAATGAATGAGGTGTGAAGCTGATTTTAAAGACAAAGTGGTAGTAGTAACCGGAGCTGCAGGCGGATTGGGCGAAGCTCTCTGTAAACGGTTTGCTAAAATGGGTGCCAAAATAGCTGCGGGGCTATGTATTGTACGCGGGCGGCCATTGAAAGTGTTGCCAAGACCATCGGTGCGGTTATTGGCATAGCCAGTATTGCGGGATTTGCACCGCTTTGCGGACGTACCGGTTATGCAGCAGCCAAGCACGGCCTGGCAGGATTCCTAAACACTCTGAGAACTGAAATGGAAGGCACCGGCGTATCAATTTTACTGGTATATGCGCAATATATCCAAACCAATATTGATAAAAACGCCCTTGATGCTGACGGAAATCCGAATAAAAATGAGAAGACCACTACCGGTAATGTTCTAATGCCTGATGAAGCCGCCGAACAGATTGTAAATGCCCTGTTGACTGACGAACGGCAGTTGTTGTTAGGCGAAATCGCTAAAATGTCCTGGGATGTCTATCATTCTGACCCGCAGACGTTTGAAAATATTATGATGGAACAAAATCGCTACGTACTCGAGCAATAATCGTTTTTGAGGGGGCGAATTACGAGTGACAGAGAAAAAAGAGAAGGTAAAGTTTACACTAACCGAACGGCAAAAGAAGATATTGCCGGTCGTTATGATCGGTGCTTTCTTTGAAGGTTTTGATTTTATGGTAATCAGTCTTGCACTGCCGTATATAAGCAGTGCTTACAAACTAAATACAGAATCCGCCAGTATGATTGTATCAATCGTCGCGATTGGCGCGCTGATGGCATTTTTCGTAGTAAGACTGGCAGACCGGTTTGGACGAAAGCCTATCTTCCTGTCAGCCATAATCATTTATTCAATACTCAGTTTAGGAACGGCATTTGCTCCGAGCGTATATTTCTTTGTTGTATGTCAATTTATCGCCCGTGTCTTCCTGGTTGTCTCATGGGCTCTTGGCTTTATCATTATGACGGAAGAATTCAGCAATGAGCTTAGAGGCCGGGCAGTAGGGTTATTCCAAAGTGCTGCTGCCGTTGGAGCAATATTTCCTTCCTTGCTTCTGCCGGTTGTGTCCATGACCAGCCTGCACTGGAGAGGTCTTTATATTATCGGTGCACTTCCGTTAATTTTGATCGCCATCTGGGGCAAAAATTTGGAGGAAACACCGCGTTTCCTGGAGTTAAAAGCGGGAATCGGGAAAATGGATATAAAACCTCCATTAATGGCGGTATTTTCACCTCAATTCAGAAAATATATTTTTGCCATAATGGCGCTATGGTTTTTCATGTATCTGTGTTACTCATCCTCGATGAATTTCTTCACGTATCACGTAGTGGAAGAATTGGGATGGAAGGAAGGCCAGGTGGGTATGGTAAATGCGATTGCCTATACGCTAGGACTTCTGGGCTATGTTGCGGTCGGCAAGCTACTTGATACGCTTGGACGCAAAAAGACCGCTTTTATCTTTTTTGCCTTGGGCAGCTTGGCGGTAATTGCCACGTTCCAGACAACAACATTTTATCAGGTATTAATTGCCCAGGTTATGGGTGTATTTTTCCTTGGAACATTCACAGTTCTCTGTGCGACCTTTACCAATGAGTTGTTCCCGACCTCGATCCGTGCCAATGCTACTGCCTGGGGCAACAACATAATCGGTCGTATCGGCACGATCGCCGCACCTGCTCTGGTAGGGATAATGCAGGTTCCTCTGCACGGAACTGGCAATGCGGTTTCAGTGCTGGCCCTGGCTCCCTTTGTATGTATTGCTATAATAGCGATCTTTTTACCCGAAACTCTTGGCTATGAGTGCCCTGAATATATTCCTCCTGAAAAATAAATAGCATAAAAACAATCTAACTGTTATTGCAGCACGTTACTAATAACAAATCAAAAGGAGTGATAACATGAATCAGAAAATGAACGTATTGGTTATTGGAGCTGGAACTATGGGACATTCCATTGCCCAGGTTTTTGCCAGTTACGGTTATCCGACCAGCCTTGTGGATCAAAAACAAGAGCAGCTTGATGTAGCCAGCCAACTTATTGCCGGCAATCTGAAAGTTATGAAAAGTGAAGAATTTCTCTCTGATGAACAGGTTGCCAACGCTGAAAAGTATCTTGAGTACACCCTTGACCTGGAAGCAGCAGCCAAAAAAGCCGACCTGGTCGTCGAGGCTATTCCCGAGCATCCCCAGTTCAAAATGGATCTTTTCAAACAATTGGATCAGTGGTGTTCACCGTCAACGATTCTGACCAGTACAACATCAGTATTAAACATTTATGAATTTATCACCGTGTCCAATCCCGAGAGACTGGTTATTGGCCATTGGTGCAATCCCCCCCACATCATTCCGCTGGTGGAAATTGTTATGGGACCTGAAACATCAGAAAAAACCGTAGAAACCCTGAAAGAAGTACTAATCGGCATGGAAAAAGTACCGGTTGTACTGAAAAAATGTGTCCCTGGATTCATCGTCAACCGTTTAAACTGCGCACTGGCCAGAGAAGCTGGTTATATGGTATCTGAGGGTTGGGTAAGCCCCGAAGATGTTGACGCTGCTTTGACCTCTAATTTCGGACTGAAAGCTCCGTTTGAAGGACCGTTGGAACTGCAGGATTATATCGGTTGGGATATCGGTGTTGCCGCCGGAAATTATCTCTATCAGTTCTTATGTAATTCAACCACGGGTATGCCCTTTGCAGAAGAAATGGTTAAACAAGGCAAGCTGGGCATCAAGAGCGGACAAGGTTTAAAGGATTATTCCGGCAAATCACGCGAAGAATGGCAAAATATCCGTAACCTCAAGATCATAAAAGTTGTTAAAACCAGAAGAAGCTTTAAATAATAATACGAAAAAGAATGAGGAGGAAGACAATATGGCTAAATTAAATGGCGGACAATTGATCGAACGCGTATTTGAAAAAGAAGGAGTCAAGTATATTTTTGGTATTCCAGGCGGACATATTTATCCGATGATGGAATCCTGCGATGAAAACAACATCAAATTCATTGGCGTAAGACATGAAATGAATGCTGCCTTTATGGCAGAAGGATGGGCGCTTACTACAGGCGATGTAGGCGTATGTACCGGTACTGCAGGCCCTGGTTTTACCAATTTGATCACCGGTGTGGCCAATGCCAGTGCCAATTGCGTACCGCTGCTGTGTATGGGCGGAAAAGCCAGGGTAGCTGAGTATGATAGGAATGAACTGCAGGACTTTAACCAGATCGATATCGTTAAATCCATGACCAAGCATTCCCGTTCTGTTCTGGAAGGGCACAGAATCCCTGAGTATATTGGCAGAGCGATCGCTGAAGCAACTTCTGATCGTCCGGGTCCGGTTTATATGGAAATCCCGCGTAATATTATGGAATCTGATTATGATGAAGAAAGTGTTGAATTCCAGAATACCTATCGTATTTCAGGCAAACCTGCCGGCAACCCTGCAGATATTGCCAAAGCTGCCGCTTTATTGGACGCAGCTGAAAGACCGATCATTGTAGCCGGCAGTGGCGCATTCTGGTCAGGTGCAGCGGAAGAACTCACCGCGTTTGTTGAAAAATCTGGTGCACCCATATTTACCCGTAATGCTGGTCGTGGAATCGTTCCGGACAGCCATCCGCAGGCCATTGGTATTGGCGCTTCCAAACATCCAATATTTGCTGGAGTCGCCCAAAAGGCCGATGTTATTGTTATCGTCGGAACCCGTACCGGCTATACCATGACCCGCGACGTATTCCCCAAGACAGCCAAAATTATCCGTATTGACATCAATGCTGCTGTTCTTGCTGATCAGTTGGATGTTGAAGTTGGAATCGTGGGCGATTGTAAAGAAGTTCTCAAACAACTGACAGATACAATCACTCAAAAGAATCGTGAAGCATGGGTCAACGGCATTAATGAAGCCAAAAACAACCTGGCCCAAATGGTCCTCCCCATGCTGACTTCAGACCAAAATCCAATCCATCCGGTACGTCTTGTATTTGAAATTATGCAAAGAGTTGATGAAAACACGATCGTCGTAATCGACGGCGGCGACACTGCTTCCTGGGGCAACCTGCTTATTCCGGCTCCGGGTCCTGGTCAGTACCTGACCATTGCCAATGGTAGTTTTGGGCCTTTGGGTGTAGGTGTACCGTATGCCATGGCTGCCAAACTTGCTCACCCGGAAAAGAAAGTTATCCTGCTGACCGGTGACGGTGCATTTGGCTATGGTGCGATGGAATATGACACAGCCATGCGTTATGGTATCAACTTCACCACCGTTATCCTGAATGACGGATGCTGGGGAATGATCAAGCGTTCTGAAGCCAAACGTTCTTTGGCTGCAGGTACCAATGTTGAAAAAGATCCGGTAGGCTTATTCCTGAGAGAGGATGTCCGTTATGATCAGGTTGTTGAAGCATTGGGTGCACACGGCGAATATGTAACCGAAGCTGCTGAAATTGGTGCAGCCATTGATCGTGCCATCGCTTCCAACAAACCGGCTGTAGTTAATGTAAAAACCGACTGGATCTGCTGGATCTGTTTCCCGCTGCCGGCATCCGTTTTATTCCGGTCAGACACGAACAGAGTGCTGCTCACATGGAAGATGCATATGCCAGAGTCACCGGCAAATGCGGCGTTGTAATCGGACAAAACGGACCTGGTATCACCAATATGGTCACTTCCGTAGCGGCGGCAAATATGGGTCACACTCCCATGGTGGTTCTCTGTCCTTCGGCAGGAACCAAAACGGTAGGATGGGACGGATTTCAGGAATGTGATACAGTTTCAGTATTCAAAGCCATTACCAAGGCTACCATACGCCTCCCGCATCCCAGCCGGGCGGCAGATTGTACCCGTACCGCTTTCCGCATGGCATATGCATTAAGAGGACCGGTTCTGCTGGATATTCCCAGAGATTATTTCTATGGTGATGTGGAAGATTATATTTTGCAACCGCATCAATATCGCGTTGATGACCGTGGCTGCGGATCAATTGATTCTCTGAAGAAAGCGGTTGAACTGCTGGCAACAGCCAAAAAACCGGTTATTATTTCCGGTCGTGGGGTTGTTGACACAGATTCTATTGATATCGTTGCCAAAATTGCAGAACTGTTGACTGCTCCGGTAACATGCACATACCTGCATAACGATGCTTTCCCTTATAGCCATCCGCTGGCGCTGGGTCCGATCGGTTATATGGGATCAAAAGCAGCTATGAATACAGTTGCAGAAGCTGATGTAATGCTGGCCATCGGTACTCGGTTATCAGTATTTGGAACGACTCCGCAATATGATATCAATTATTTCCCTGAAACAGCCAAAATCATTCAGATCGATCTGAATCCGTTAAACATTGCACGTACGCATCCGGTAGAAGTTGGAATCATTGCTGATGCCAAAGCTGCGGCCGTAGAAATCCTTGCTATGCTGCAGGCCAAGTTGGGTGATCGCCCGGTTGACGAAGCACGCATGCAGGAAATAAGCGCACGTAAAGCTGCCTGGGATAAAGAAGCTGAAGATCTGGCTATGGTGGAAGGCAACCCGATCAATCCGCGCCGGGTATTGTTTGAATTGAACAAGGCTTTGCCGGAAGGTGCAATTGTAGCAACTGATATCGGCAATGTTGCTTCTACCGCCAACACCTATTTCAAGTTTAATGAAGGCCGCAAACACATTGCT
>JAGFXV010000177.1 GCA_017861475.1 Bacillota bacterium
GCGCGAATGCTTCCTTGTCCAGCTTGCTGTCTTCCCGGACATAGTGTGAAACGTCGGCAATATGAACGCCCAGGCGATAGCCGCCGGCTATTTTTTCGATGGAAACCGCATCGTCCAGATCTTTGGCATCTTCCCCATCGATGGTGACCATACGCAAATCGCGCAGATCATGCCGCTTTTCGATTTCTTCTTCACTGACCGGCAGCGCCACTGTGCGTGCTTCTTCCACCACTGATGACGGAAAATGCTCGCGCAGCCCGTGTTTTTTTATCACGATCTGTATATCCACACCCGGTTGTCCCCGGCGGCCAAATACTTCGGTAATGGTTCCTTCGGGATATTTATTTTTATCCGGCCAGCTGTTGATTTTCACCAGCACTTTGTCACCGTTCTTAAGCTTTAGCTTACTGCCGGGTCTGACATTTATGGGATAGATCTGGCGGGGATCATCGGGAATGACCTGCATGGCATGCTTGCCTCTTTCAAAAGTTCCTACCAATTCCTGATTGGCTCTAGTAATAGCCCTGATCACTTCTCCCTCCGGACGCTGCTCATCACTGGCTCTCTCTTGAATACGCACCAGCACACGATCTCCATGCATAGCCCCATTCAGATTGCGCCCATACACGAAAATTTCCTGCACCCCGATCTGATCAGGTACTAAAATGCCGTAGCCGCGCTGGCTGAGCTTTATGATGCCCCGATAGATATTCATCATTTCCGGAAGGCCGTATTTATCGCGCCTGGTACGTACGATCTCGCCTTCTTTTTCCAGTTTGCCGATCAGCTCACTGAAATGGGCTTCCTCTTCGTCAGTCAATTGCAGCGCCTCGCGCAGATCGTTGTAGGACATAGGCCGGTAACTCTCCCGGCGCATATATTCAATAATTGTTTCTTTGTTTAACATTTGTACCACCTATATATTTTCTTAAAACAATGGAAGTAAATTTCCCAGTTATATCTGCAATGTTTCCCATTGCGCCTTCTTTCTAAACTTAAAGGCCTAATTGGGCGGAAATCTTTTGCATACTCTGCAGGGCGATCTCCAGATATTGATCAAGTTCCAGGCCCAGTTCCGTACAGCTCTTCATTTGTTCGCGATTGGCTCCCCGGGCAAATGCTGTTTCCTTAAAACGTTTTTTCAGGGACTTCAACTGTACCTCAGCCAGACTTTTGTCAGGTCTGACCAGCGCCGCTGCCGTGATGAAACCGCTGACCGGATCAGCTGCCCAGAGGGTTTTGTCCAACAATGTTATTCTTTCCAACCCGTGCATATCATTATGCACTTTGACAGCCTGAACGATCTCTGGATCGATCCCGATTTCGGTCAGGATCTCCGCCCCCAGAAGGGAATGGCGGTGAGGATCATCGGCGGTCACATCATAATCGATATCGTGCAAGAGTCCGGCCAGTCCAAACTTCTCTACATCCTCATGCAGATATTCGGCCAATCCTCTCATGATCGCCTCTACCGCCAGACAATGATTGATCAGGTTATCGGTTTTTACATGTTGTTTCAGCAGTTCCAGTCCTTCTTCTCTGTTCATACCAACTCATTCCTCCAAAATCATAAGTCTTCTATATTATTTGCCACAAAAATCTGCCTGTGTGAAACTTATATTCTGCCCCGCACTTCCATGAAATTTGCTATTTCACGAGCGATCAGTTCTTGCTGTGCTCCCATGGTGGCAATATGTCGTGATTGGGGAAGCATGATTAGTTTGGCACCTTGTCCCCGGGTCTTTTCATACAGGAAATCACCGCTGCGGGGATGGACCGATTCATCCAGCAGTGACTGCAATATCAGGGCAGGAATTTTTAATTCCGGTACCTCTTTCATGACTACTTTACGCAGATGATTCAAACTGTGAAACGCTTTCAGCGGCATGACCCGGTAAGCAAAACGTCCCTGATCTTCCAGCTCTTTTATTTGCTGCAAACCTTTCTTCGGATAAAACGGCGTCATCATCCCTGTTAAATCGGAAAGCAAGGGTATGACCCCATAATGGTAATAAATCGGGGCATTAATGGTTACAACCCCAGCCAAATCCGCCATGTTGACTCCGGCATGCATGGACAGCAGGCCCCCCATTGACAAACCGCCCACGAAAACTTGCTGATACCTGGTCTTCAATGATTTCAATTCATCCTCGACCGTTTCATACCATTCCGGCCACCGGACGGTATTAAGCTGATCAGGCGTCGTACCGTGTCCGGGCAGTAAAATGCCGCTTACGCTGCAGTTATTGATTTTATGTAACTTCTCCGCCACCGGCCTGATTTCTGAAGGAGAAGCTGTGAAGCCATGCAGAAATAATATGACCTGCTGCGAACTACCGGTTAGAAAAAATGGTTCTGCCTGAGGTTGGATGTCGCTCATATTATAGTCCTCCGTTACAATATCCCACAATCCTTGCTGCTTGTTAATCATTATAACAAAATAACCATTCAGGCGATAATGTCAGCCAGTCTGTTTATAAAACAACTGCAGAATACAAAAAGGGCAGTTTCGCCCATTTCAGCAAAACTGCCCTTTAAATCATCAATAAGTTTTTATCTTTCGTAAGGAGTGATCAGATACTTGATACAGCCATCTTTGTTGCCGCCGAAAATATCAAGCGCATGAATGATATCGTTCAGGGGTGAGCGATGGGTCTGCATAAATCTGGTGTCTATTTTACCTTCTTTAATGAGCTCAATTATGGTATCGACACCCTCGCATTGCTGGATACCGGTCTTCAACTGCAGGTTACGGTTGGGCATCAGGTCGAGGGGCAGTTCCAACGGTTTAGAAAATAAGGAAATGGTGGAAAGTATCCCGCCGATTCCTAAAGAACGAGCCGCGGCAGTCATGGTACTTTGCACCCCAGCCGTTTCCACCACTGCATTTACGCCTTTACGCCCGGTTATCTCGCGGATTTTCTTAACTGGATCTTCCTCACCCGAATTGATTATATAATCAGCAACCCCGGCGTTCATAACCGCGTCAAGACGATATTGGGCCAGATCTACAGCAATAACAGTTTTGGCTTCAAAAACTTTTTTCGCCAATATGCAGGCGCACATACCCACCGGGCCCACTCCAAATACCGCTATGGAATCTCCTTTTTTAACCTCAGCGTTGGTTATGCCAAACCAGGCTGTTCCCAGCATATCTCCCGCCAGCAGCACATCTTCTTCCACCAGGCCTTCGGGAATATGCTTCATGGTCTGTAAGGCAAAAGGTATTCTAATATACTCAGCCAGCGCACCGGGCAAATGTAGAAAGTTTCCGTAACATCCTCCGTGCGTGCAAAAACTTGAATATCCACTTTTGCACATCTCGCATTCATTACAAAACGCACCGGGTAGGCAGGTAACTCGATCGCCTACTTTAAATCCTTCAACCGCCGACCCGAGTTCAACTATTTCCCCGCAAAATTCATGACCAAGAGTTATCGGCCATTTAACAAACGGAATGTGTCCTTCCAAAATATGAATATCTGATGTACAAGGGGTAGCCAACGTAACTCTTAAAATTACGTCACCCGGCTCTTGAATCTGCGGCACTGGCATATCATCCAGACTAAATTGGTGCGGTCCATGATAAACCAGAGCTTTCATTGTCTTCTCTCCCACCAAAATACCTCCTTTTTTCTAAGGGTCGTTATATAAATTTTGCCCTATATGTTCATATAAGAATAGGGGGCAATTCGCGAATTGCCCCCAACGCCTTACTAAAATGATTCCTAGTCTTCTTTGATACCAGCCAGGAATTTGGCTAATTTCTTCTTGCCTTCAATATCATAGCCACCATAGATGGCGATATCTTCCATAATCGGAGATCCGCCGCCATGTACTCCGGCTACCAGCAGAGCTGCACCGACTTCGCCGGTCAGGATGTCGCTGGCCAGAGCAAATGCCCGGTAAGCATTCTCATCAGATACGCCTGCACGACGTTTTGAATACTTGCGTACGAAATCGCCGACTACAGGATTGTTATATTCCTTGGACAGCGGCAGGGTTGCCGGCAGACCACCGGAAAGATCGCAAAGGGCTGCATATTCGCTGTACATATGGTGACCAGCATGACGTCTGCCTACGTTTGCATAAATCATGTTCGGGATCTGCGTACCGGAAGGAGCCTTGGTAGATTTCACACTGGCAGTAAAACCAGCTGCGAATACCAGCTCGGCAACACTGATCATTTCAACCAATGTTTCGCGGGTGTGCTCAGTCTTAGGAACACCATTGTAATCAGCCAACAGCGCTGCAGTACCTGTGATAACATCGCCGATACCAGGTTTACATCCGCAATAGCTGTGTCTGTGATAAAGAGCAAATAACAGTGCCAGCATGCCGCCCATGTCAGTTTCACCATTGAGGAAGATTCTCTCGTTGGGAATAAATACATGATCAAAAACGGTCATACTTTCAATATCAGCCAGATCGGTGTAAGGAGCATACAGGTTTTCATCTCTATCCAGAGAAATAGCCTGACGGGCAATCAGATATACACCTTCAGTGTCAGCCGGAATTGCAAAAGCAATCGCATAGTCCTGTTCGTTCTTGCCGATTGCACGGGTCGGGAAAACCAGCAGTTCATCAGCATATGGAGCCATGGTGTTGTGCAGTTTTGCACCACAAACAACTACGCCGTCTTCTC
>JAGFXV010000178.1 GCA_017861475.1 Bacillota bacterium
CAAATATAAAATGTAAAATAGTAAACGAAAAATATGAAGGGACATCATTTGAGATTAAAAAAGTCAGAACCAGATTTGGTGGTTCAAAAATAACGGAAGAATGGTCAAAATTTACCAAGCCAAAATAATTTTTTTAATCACTAACAATAATTCTTCTCGAGAACTGATAAAAAATTTCTGTAACACAACTATTGTAAGGATTCATTCATAAAAAACAAATTTGGCTATTACATTAAAAATAAAGATTTTGCTATAATTTAGTTACAACGTGTAGTCTCGATGACGTAAATCCTGTTGTCGGAACTACATTTTTTTTACGCAAAATTACTCATTTGCTGATGTTGCTTGAATTCTTACGGCAAGGAGGAATATTGATGTTTAAGGTAAATGATTATGTTGTGTATGGCTCAACGGGAGTGTGTCGCATTACTGATATAGCAAGAGACGAGTATTCCGGTAATAGTGAAACGAAATATTATATTTTACATCCCGTTTACAACGATAATATGACCATTAAGATACCGGTGAATAATCCCAGAATTTCAATGCGGGCAATCCTTTCAAAAGAAGAAGTATCCTCCCTGATTGCAACCATGCCGGATAAAGAAACCATTTGGATAGAAGACAGCCGGGAGAGAAGTGAACTCTTTAAATCCATACTAAGAAAAGGAACCTGTGAAGACTGGATAAAGCTTATCAAAACATTGTATCTCGAAAAAGAATCACGTTCAGCTACAGGTAAAACATTAACCAATACAGATGAAGAA
The DNA here is from genome assembly GCA_017861475.1 of Bacillota bacterium. Lineage (GTDB taxonomy): Bacteria > Bacillota > Syntrophomonadia > Syntrophomonadales > Syntrophomonadaceae > Syntrophomonas_B. Next base: position 768 of record JAGFXV010000178.1, read on the forward strand.
ATTATGCGGTCTGCCGAAAAACATTTGAATGAAGAATTTGCCATCGTTTTAAATATTTCTCCTGATGAGGTTCTTCCTTATATTCTTGAACATCTCTCATAATTTTCGGAGCAAGAAAAATTAAAAACGAAATGATTATGCAACGTGTTGTTTTGACAAAAGTAAATCCCATTGTCAAAGCTGCACGTTCCGTTTTCAAAAAGGAGAGTGAATGATTTGGACTTGACGAATGAGCTGATTACGCATCCGGTGTTTGGAAAAGGAAAAGTCATCAGCCAGGAAAATACCCGGATAACGATTCAGTTTGCCAAGGAGATTGGTATTAAGCAATTCATTTATCCGGATGCATTTGAAAAATTTTTAAACATGTGCAATCTTGCAGCGGCACAATCTTTACTGGCAGATTTGAGCTCTAAAAAACAACAAATCGAGTTACAGCAGCAAGCAGAATAGTTGGGACCGTCTGCCAGGAAGCGGACGGTTTTTTTTGCCATGCGTTGATTCAATTAAAAATTTTCGACATTTTGGTAAACGACATGACGACAAAACAGCCAATAAGCCATTTTGCTTTACGTTTAAACAAATCCCATTTTACAAACAACTTTGCAGGAAATTTTGTTTTTTAACAGAAACGTATTACTATCAAACCTTTCACAAACATCAACCTACGTCGGTCGAAGAATTTCAGCTTTTAAATCTTTGGTAAAAGGAAGCCCGAGATAGCTTGCTGTCTTTGACGCAACCAAGTTACCCTGCAGGATGTTGCTGTTCTTATCCTGCAGTATCCTCCTAATTTAACGATGCAATTTCGACCAAATACTGCCAATCATTCACGAAATTCTTGAAAAGAGGGGATTGTAAGATGGGATTTAAAGCTTGGGACAGGTTCTGGGAAAAGACTTATACAGACGATTGGTTTAAAGAAGGGTATATTCACGGCAAGGAGCCATTGTTCAGGCATATTTACAACAATTCCTTGCATTTGCGTCATCGAACCGCGATCAACTTTTACGGAAGACTCATATCATGGGATGAATTCAGAGACCTGATCCTGCGGGCTGCCGGCGGGCTGCAGAAGCTGGGGATCAAAAAAGGGGATCGTGTCTATATAGGCCTGCAGAACTCCCCCCAATTTGTGATTGCTTATTATGCCGCACATTCGTTGGGAGCCGTAACCATGTCCATATCACCGGCTTACAAAGCCGGCGAAGTCAGTTATGTTGTCAATGACGCAGGCGCCAAGGTAATGATTATTGAAGAATCAGTCGTACCTGTTTTCAACGAGATCAAAGACATTATCCCCTCAGTGGAACACGTGGTTGTAACGGCGATGGACGAATATATTCCGGAAGAACCGTTCCCGGCATTTCCTGCCGATTTAAGAGCCCGGGGAGTAGATTGTCCGGGTGCCATTGCCTGGAAAGACTTCATCGCCTCTGAACCGATTACGGAGATGGCGGATGTTGATATCAACGACCTGGCACTGCTGCAGTACACTTCGGGAACGACCGGACGTCCCAAGGGAGCCATGCTGACCCACAAAAATCTCGTTAACGGCGCCTGGATCAACAGCGTCAATTATACGATGACCGTAGATGACAGAACCATTGCTATCCTGCCTATGTTTCATGTTACCAGCATGAATGATCTTCTTAACAACCCAATGTTTACCGGCGGCGAACTGATCATCCTGACTCGTTTTGATGTGGAAGCATTTTTACAGGCAGCGGAACGTTACAAGGCAACCTATACGGTATTGGCTACGCCGATCGTTATCCTGATGGCTCATCACCCCGCCTTTGGCAAGTATGACATTTCCTCCATGACCAAGATTGGTATCGGCGGAGCATCACTTCCGCCGGCTGTTGCTGACAAATATATGGCGATGGGCATTAGTCTTACTGAAGGATACGGAATGAGTGAAACCACTGCCACCACGGTAATGAATCCAATAGCTGCCAATGTCTTTGGCAGTATCGGTTTGCCTTCTCCGCAAATGGATATCAGGATCGCCGATATAAGCGATTTGAGCCGGGATGTGGCAATCGGTGAGGAAGGTGAACTCTGGGTCAAAGGAGAAAGCAACGGTATCGGCTATTGGAACAATCCGGAGGCAACTGAGGAGACTTTCGTGGAAGGCGGCTGGGTCCGTACCGGAGACATCGTTAAGATAGACGAGAAAGGTTATATCTATATCTGCGGACGGCTTAAGGAAATGATCAAGGTTTCCGCTTATAGTGTTTTCCCGGCCGAGGTGGAGCAGTATATGTTCGCCCATCCGGCTATCATGGATTGCTGCGCCATCGGCATCCCCCATGAAACCAAAGGGGAAGAGGTCAAAGCCTTCGTTGTTCTCAAACCAGATTATGTTGGCAAAATCACCGAGGAAGAAATCATCGAATGGGCCAAAGGCCAAATGGCACACTACAAGTATCCGCGCACCATCGAATTCCGCGCCAATCTACCCAAGGGCAATACCGGCAAGGTAGAGCGGAAAGTCCTGGTAGCAGAAGAAAAAGCCAAACGCGAAAACTGCTGATTTTAACGAGAGGCCGTCCCAAAAGGACGGCTTCTTTTAATGTATACCCTCAATCTTACTTTCTTTTCGCATGCCCTCAATAATTATGGCAAGCTGGTTGGTCATCCTTTCTTCCAGATCATACTTGCCATCGTTCAGACACCAGTCATAGAGCATGCCCCGTCCACAGCTCAGTATGATATTGGCCAGTTTTTCAGCAGAAACGTCTTCACGGATCGTACCTTCCAACTGTGCCGAGCTAATCGCATCCCGCAGGATCGTATAGAAGGGCCGCTCTTTGGAAATAAAATATTCCGTGCCGGCATAGAGCTGGCTTTTATAAATCTGGCGGACAAAGCCGACTCCGAGATGGGTGGCATGTCGTGCCTGGAAAACAACTGTCAGCAAAATCTTTTCAATCGAATTGCATCGAGGAGCATTTTCCGCATAAAACTCTCTATAGCTTTTATCAATAATGAGATAGGTCTCTACCACGATATCGTCTTTGGACTTGAAATAGTGATAAAAAAGGCCTTTGGCCACCTCTGACTCTTTAGCGATCTCTTCCACCGTAACATTTTCAAAGCCTTTTTCAGTGATTAACCGAAAAGCAGTATCAAATATTTTTTGCTTGGTTTCCGCAGCTTGCAGGTCACGTTTGGTAGGTTTTTTCTGGTTCATTTTTTGCTCCTCGTCAACAGTTTTGGCGGATACATTATACCATTTTTCATAAGTAAATATAAATTTAGAAGAAAACTGCAGCGGGATCATCCGCTGCAGTTTGTATCATGCTTGTTGTTTGAGTACGTTTAATTTACAAAGGGATCAGGATATAAATGATTTTTGGCCCTCCCAATAGGGCTTGCGCAATTCTTTCTTCAGCATTTTGCCCACCGCATTGCGGGGGATGGCATCGGCATAATCGACCGATTTGGGGACCTTAAATCCAGCCAGATACTGACGGCAGTGGGTGATGACATCTTCTTCACTGATGGAGTAACCTGGCTTTAGTACCACGATGGCTTTGACCTGTTCACCCCATTTTTCGTCCGGCACACCGATGACACCGACATCAGCGATACCGTTGAGTTTCAGGATCACACCTTCCACTTCAGCCGGATAAATATTGGTGCCTCCGCTGACAATCATATCCTTGGCACGATCGACGAGATAAATATATCCATCCTCATCGATCCTGGCCATATCTCCTACCGAAGTCCATTCATGATCAAGGAAGGATTCCTGGGTTCCCTCCGGGTTATGCCAGTATCCGTCAAAGGTTGCAGGACTGCGTGAATATAGTACCCCTATTCCACCCGGACCGACTTCCTGGGCTTTATCATCGACGATTTTGAGATCCGCCATCTTTCTGAAAATGGTGCTGTGCATGGGAGCGCCGCAAGCCACTGCCAGCCGAACCGAAGACAAGTCATATTTGGCAATGGTTTCCGGAGGCAATGACAACATCCAATCGTACATGATAGGTACCATGAAAACGAAGCTGGGCTTATGAAGGTCGATCAGACGCAGAGACTCTTCCGGCACAAAGGCTGGAGCAATACAGAGCGTCCCCCCCACCGTAAGCATGGTAAGGAAATAACCGGTGGTAGCAGCTGCATACATTGGGGCTACTACAAGCATGGAATCATCACGGCTCAAACCCAGTTCCAACGCAGTTGAAATCGCCATATTGTAATCGCAGTACATGGTGCGTACGGCCCCTTTGGGTTTGCCGGTGGTGCCGGAAGTATAGAAAAGAAGGTGCATATCTTCAGGCAGAACTTCCACCCGCGGTTCCTCTTTGCTTCCACTGGCGATAAGTTCTTCGTAGTTCAATGCCCCATCCACTTTGGTGTCGCTGATCAGAACGATTTCCTTGATGGTGGGCAAGCGATCAAGTAAAGGAGAAATCAAATCATATTGTTCCTGCTTTACGAAAATGACTTTGGCTTCACAGTTGTTGATCTGATAAATGATTTCCTCAGGAGTCAGGCGGTAATTTCCCAGGGTTATGGGTAATCCGATCATTTCCGCCGCTACCACGACTTCAACAAATTGGTAGGAATTAGGCATATAGGTAGCTACCAGATCAGGTTTTTTTAGGTCTAAGGCCAATAGTGCGTTGGCCAGTTGCATACAGCGCTGCCACATTTCAGCGTAGGTTTCACTGAAGCCTTCCGTTTTCAATGCGATCCGATCAGGATGTTTTTTGACATGTCCTCTGATGGTGGAAATTCCCGTGCTGGTCAGTGTAGTTTTGCCTGGTTGTTTGCCGATAAAATCCATATACAATTCCTCCTTTGTTTTTATGTCAGTATTTATAGCGAAATAGATCTAACGAAAACTAAACCGATCACTAAAAATAACCTTCGGACATATTCTGAGAATCTCCAGTGAAACTGATATTATGCAAATTATCTGCGTTATTAATTTAACTATTCATTAAGCCTGAACCAAGGGTGAAGTAATTCAACTTTTCCTTGCTCAAATGATTTCTCTGTTTATTTGCTTACATTGTACTCTAACCAATGACCGCGGTCAACGAAATAAAAATTCTATATAAAATTTAAAGTGAGACAAAAATTGAAATCAATTTCTCTCTCACTTTCACAAATCCTATTCTATTTTCCAATGTTGATATACTCAGATGATCATCAGCAGCGGACATAGTTTCCGTTTTCAATCTTTACCAGTCCCTGCTTGAGCAGTCTTTGCAGGTGCTGCCTGACCATATACCACTCCCAGCAATAAACAAACTCATCTTTGAATATCCTTGGTCCATAAAAGGTACCATCCTTGATGATCTCTTCCTGTGTCCTCGGCCGGGACAGATTCTCCAACAGGAGCTTGTCTCGACGATCGATGCCCTCAAGGTATTGATCCAACCGTGAATTGAATTCGTTTTTGGATACAATCCCGCTTTCGTGACCGGTCACAAAAGTATCCGCATCCAGTTGGGCGATGCGGTGGGCTGATGCGATAAACTGATCGTAATCTTCGCCCCAGGGGCCGAAAGCTGTTAAATCAATATCGCTGCAATAAACTATACCCTGCAGCGGAAAATACATAACATTAAAGCCGGATGAATGACCAGGCGCAGGGATCACTTCCATCCTGACCTGACCGAAATCGAAAACATCTCCCCAGCGGTA
>JAGFXV010000179.1 GCA_017861475.1 Bacillota bacterium
CACCAAGGATTTTATCTTACATCGTCCAGGCCGATGATCTCAAGTATTCTCTCCAGATCCTCGTTATTGAAAAAATTTATTTCAATGGTTCCACCCAGGTGGCGGCGCTTGAATTCCACCTTGCTGCCAAGATGTTTTTGCAAACGTTCTTGCAGATCTGCGTCTTCTGCTGTTCTGCCCTTTGCTTTTGTTGCTTCTGTATCGTCAAAACGAATCAGTTCCTCGACCTGGCGCACGGAAAGTTTGCTTTTGGCAATCTTGCGAGCTGCTTTTATCTGCGCAGCTTCGTTGTCCAATCTCAGCAAAGCCCGGGCGTGTCCCGGCGTCAACTGTTTATTCTCCAGCAGTCTGATCACTTCCTGGGGCAGGCTTAACAATCGCATGGTATTACTGATGTGAACCCTGCTCTTGCCTATCTTTTGAGAGAGGATATCCTGCCGATACTCAAATTCCTCGATCATATTTTTATAGGCCAGCGCTTCTTCAATGATAGATAGATCGTCTCTCTGCAAATTTTCAATCAGTGAAATCTCAGCTACTTCAGCATCTCCCATTTCCCTGATCAGCGCCGGCATCATTTTTAGTCCAGCCATTTTAGCTGCTCGCCAGCGCCGTTCTCCGGCTACTATTTCATAGCCTTTTTCAAACGGGCGAAGCAATATGGGCTGCAGAACCCCTTTTTCTTTTATGGAATCAGACAATTCCTGCAGCAACTCAGCATCAAAGTTCTTACGAGGCTGGTTCTTGCGTGGGTGGATCAATTTAATATCAATTTCCGAGACCTGTTTTTCTCCGGGACTCTGTTCCACGGAAAAAAGTGCATCCAAGCCTCTACCGAGACCTCTTTCTGGCTTTGCCACGTTCCATGACCTCCCTGGCTAAATCTCTATATACTTCCGCGCCTTTGGAGCGCGGATCATACAAGGCGATAGGTTTGCCGTGACTGGGTGCTTCACTCAGTCTTACATTACGGGGGATGACAGTATGATAAACTTCCTTGCTGAAATGGCGTTTGACCTCATCCACCACCTGAATGGAAAGATTGGTCCGCCCGTCAAACATAGTAAACAAGATCCCTTCCACGTGCAGACCCGGATTAAGACGATTCTTCACCAGCTGGATGGTATCCATCAACTGGCTCAATCCTTCCAGGGCATAGTATTCACACTGCAAGGGAATCAGCACCGATGTACCGGCAGCCAGCGCATTGATGGTCAAAAGGCCCAGCGATGGCGGGCAGTCCATAATGATATAATCAAAATCATCCATCGCCGGCTGCAGCGCTTTGGCCAGCACGAATTCCCTTCCCTTGCGGGCTGCCAGCTCTACCTCGGCTCCGGCCAATTGAATGGTTGCAGGTAAAACCAGCAAATTATTGATTTTGGTCCGGCATAGGACCTTGTTTATTTCCATGCCATCGATCATCAAATTATAAACGCAATAAGGCAGTTTCTTACGGTTTATGCCCATACCGCTGGTGGCATTTCCCTGTGGATCACAATCAACCAATAGTACCCGGCAACCCTCCAAGGCCAAATAAGAAGCTAAATTGACTGAAGTAGTGGTTTTGCCTACTCCGCCCTTTTGGTTTGCCACTGCAATAATTTTTGCCATCAGCGATCCACCTTTCTTGCCTTCACCTTTAACCATTCTACTATCTTTTTAGGAATCCTTCCTTAAAATTTTTTTCATTTCGCTGAAAAGTTTTTCTTTCCCGCAAAAAAAATAGCCGGAATAAAGACGGTAATGCCTTTATTCCGGTATGTTCAATGAATGAAAACCGATTTAATTTTTTAAAAATGTTTCACGTGAAACATTTTCAGTTATTTGCTCCCGCCATCAAGCGGCTGTTCTTCCGCAGCTTCACAATTTTTATGGTGATTTCATATTCATTTTCGTTTTCATTTTCGATCACCATCATATCTATCCCCGTTTGTTTGGCCCGGTTGACCGTTTCCTTGATCGTATTTAAAAATATTCTGGCGTCGCGGATGATCATGGAAACATTCTGCCCACTGGGGGATGGTTTTACCTCACGCGGGATATTATTAAGCCTGGCCTTCTCGACCAGCTCCTCGGTCTCCTTGACATTTAACTCCCGCTCATAAATCGTTCTGATGATCTCCTTTTGCATCTCAGCACTGTTTAGTTTGAGCAGGGCACGGGCATGGCGTTCAGTGATGGTCCCGGTGATGATCAGGTTTCGTATTTCCGGTGAAATCTTTAGCAGTCTTAATTTGTTGGCAATGGCTGACTGGCTTTTGCCCACCCGTTGTGCCAGTTCCTCCTGGGTCAGACCGAAGCGGTTCAGCAGCGTGCTGTAGGCAATGGCTTCTTCGAAATAATTCAGTTCCTTGCGCTGCAAATTCTCAATCAGCGTGACTGCCGCCATGGACTCGTCATCAATTTCCTGGATGATGGCCGGGATATGCTGCTGTCCAATCATTTTACAAGCCCGATAACGCCTTTCCCCGGCAATCAACTGATAACCTTCCTTGTTTTTGCGAACGATAACAGGTTGAATGACGCCGAAATTGCTGATCGATTTGGCCAGCTCTTTCAGCTCCATTTCATCAAACTCCTTGCGCGGCTGAAATGGATTGGGACTGATTTCTTCCAGAGGCAAATTCAAAACCCGGTTTCCGGTTCCCATGTGGAGAATTTTCTCCAGTTGTTTTTTGACCTCCATTACGTCAATTCCCTCCTCCCAAACAACCGCCTGACCATTTATTCAAATTTACAGCTTACAGGGGTCTTTTGGCTGGCGTCCCTGTCCGGCGGGGATACTGAAGCGGCGTTTCCGCTTCCTTGTTCACCACCACGATGACCCGCTGTTTGTCCCCGGGCAAGGTGTACGGACAGATCTTTTCCACCCCGGCTTTCAAAGTCCGCAATGCTTTTTGCGCTTCGTCGATTTCCGTCTGATAGTTTATCCCTTTCCATAACAGAAGCTTTCCACCTGTTTTCAGCAGCGGCAGTCCGTATTCAAGCATAATATTCATGGCAGCTACAGCCCGGCTGCTGCAACAGTCAAACTGGGCGCGAAATTGCTTGTCCTGTCCAATTTCTTCTGCCCGGGCGCGCATGATCTGAACATTTTGCAGCTCCAGCAGTTCCTGACAGGATTGCAGGAAGCTGCTTTTCTTCAGATCAGATTCGACCAAGACAAATTCTGTCTGCGGACAATGCATGGCCAGAACGATGGCCGGGAAACCTGCTCCGCTGCCAATATCAATGACGCGCTTGCCGGATAACTCCACAAACTTGAGCACTGCCAGACTATCCTCGATATGGCTTAAGACATCTTCCCGCCCGGCTTGCCTGCTGATCAGGTTTTGTTTTTCATTCTCAGCGAATAAAAAGTCAATAAAGCGGTTTACATTTATTTCCATATAAATTACTTAATTCCTTCTAGTTTTTTCAAGAAAATTAATAAAATATTTATATCCGCCGGAGTGACTCCCGCAATCCTTGATGCCTGGCCGATCGTTTCCGGTTTAAACTGGGTCAGTTTCTGGATCGCCTCGGAAGAAAGGGTTTTTATTTCCTGATATTGCATCCCCTCAGGGATGGCCTTGCTCTCCAATTTTTCAAAACGTTTGACTTGTTCCTGCTGTTTGCTAATGTACCCTTCGTATTTGGACTGGATCTCCAACTGCTCCATGATTTCTTTCTTGGGCTGCGGAATAATTCCCAACTCAATGAAGTCCGCCATGGTCACTTCCGGGCGCCGCAACAGTTCCCACAGAGAAACACGGTCCCGAATGATGGCGCTGCCGATTTCCTCCAGGTAATCGGTGATGATACTGTCCGCCGGAGTAAAGGTGGTTTTCTCCAGCAGACTGCGCAGTTCATCCAGCTGCTCTTTTTTGCTCGTAAATTTCTGCCAGCGCTGGTCGCTGACCAGGCCGATCTCCCGGCCTTTCTCCGTAAGTCTTAAATCAGCATTGTCCTGCCGCAGCAACAGCCGGTATTCGGCACGGGAAGTCAGCAACCGGTACGGTTCATCCGCCTCCTTGGTTACCAGATCGTCGATGAGTACGCCGATATATGCTTCACTTCGTTTCAGGACAAAGGCCGGCTTTTTCTGTACTTTAAGCGCCGCATTGATGCCCGCCATCAGTCCCTGGGCGGCTGCTTCTTCATAGCCGGAGGTGCCGTTGATCTGTCCTGCAGTAAACAGCGCTTCCACCACTTTGCTTTCCAGACTGAGTTTCAGTTGGGAAGGGATCACATAATCATATTCGATCGCATAGCCGGTCCGTAAAATGCGAACGTTTTCCATGCCGGGGATGCTTCGCAAAACTGCCAGTTGCACGTCTTCCGGCAGGCTGGTATTTAATCCCTGCACGTACATTTCGTCGGTATCGCGTCCTTCCGGTTCGATAAAAAGCTGATGGGAGTCTTTGTGGGCAAAACGTACCACCTTGTCTTCAAAAGAAGGGCAGTAGCGGGGTCCTTTGCCTTTGATCACCCCGGTAAAAAGCGGCGCCCGTTCGATATTATCCATAACGATCTTATGGGTTTCGGTGGTGGAATGGGTCAGCCAGCAGGACAACTGCTCCCGCGGGGGGAGGTCAGTGATAAATGAAAATGTCGGCGCCTCTGGATCACCCGG
>JAGFXV010000180.1 GCA_017861475.1 Bacillota bacterium
CGTTTTAATTGATCCCCGGGGGCTACCCAGCAAACCAATCGGCGGGCAACCAGTCCGGTGATTTGAACCAGCAATATTTTCTGACCATTGGCATCCAGGCCAAGATAATTACGGACGTTATACGTACCAGCTTCCGGTTTGTAGGCTGCCAGGTATTTGCTGCCGGTTCTCTGCACCCATACAACTTTTCCGTCAACCGGACTGCGATTTATATGAACATTGAACAAACTGAGGAATATTCTTACTCTGATGGCTTTGCCATGAATATAGCGATCTTCGTTGACTTCTTCGATATCCATGATCCGACCGTCGGCAGGTGATGTGACGATTTTCTCCCCTTCGCTGGCAATACGTTCAGGATTGCGGAAAAAATAGATACAAAACAAAGCCAATATGATCGCCGGTACCGCTCCCCAATAACCGGTGAAATAGTACAAAGCTGCTGCTGCGCCTGCAAAGAAAGCTATAAATATCCATCCTTCGCGCGCAACAATTTCGTTATGATTCATTAATAAACCCCATCCCCACGTTATAAATATTAATAAAACCAAACTTTATGTGATTGTAACATTCTGATTACCATTCTACTTTAAAAATAACAATTTGTCGCTTCCCATTATTTAAACCGTTATTTTTCGTGCAACTTTTCGCCTGACCGGGTCATAAATAAAAATTATTTTGATCATGGCAGGGCTGAAAAATGCCGTCTCCGGATCATAGCGAAAATATTCCAAATGTATATTTTTTCTTATTTCACGATTGCTTTGCTCCAGTTTGTCTGATAAATAAAGGCGGCGGAAATTTTCGTCCTTGATATAACCATATACTTCCTGGTTAACATCATCCGGATTATAGGAATAAAGACATTCCGGCAGACGGGTGCGATTGTTCATAATATAATCATATTTCAGCAAGTCATTAATTATATCTGTATGATCATCATGATATTTGCGTACAAACTCGAGCAGATATTGATAATAAAATTCCTTTTTATGCCCCTGCTCAAAAAGCCCCTGCGTCTGCCAGTACAAAGCCAGTTTTTCGAAAAAACCGAAAGCATCATCTTTATATATCTTACTGATAATATATGCAAGACTCTGCTTCATGTCAGCAGAATTATGATATTTATCCAGTAATGATTCTATCTGCTGAAGCTTGATCATTTCTGCAAAATCCATATATCGGTTGGCTAATACCATATACGGCGGCAGGGTTTGAAAAATATATCCGTGCTCTGAAACCATTTCCCTAACAGACGAGCCTTTTAACATTTTCAAAAATCCGAGTTGCAGAACATCGGGCTGCAGCCGGTAAACATCATTAAATGAACGGGCAAAATCATGATACGTTTCAAAGGGCAAGCCGGCAATGAGATCCAGATGGATATGAAAATTGTGATATGATTGGAGCCGGACAATATTATCCCGGACCTTGATCCAGTTTGATCTTCGGTTAACCGCCTGCAGGGCAGGTTCAAAAGTTGATTGTATCCCGATTTCCAGATTAAACTTTCCGGCCGGAACCGTTGCCAGAAAATCCATCATACGCGCTGATAATGTAGATGCTTCTATTTCAAAATGAAACCTGGTGTCGGTTTCAAGTCCAACAATCCATTGTATTATCTCCATCGCCCTTTCTTCATGGCAATTGAAAGTGCGATCAACAAATTTTATCTCCCTTATACCCTGCCTGGCTAGAAATGCCAAGTCCTGTTTCACCCTGGGCAAAGAAAAAAACCTTACCCCGTGCTGGGTGGATGACAGGCAATAACTGCAGTTGTAGGGACAACCCCGCGAACTTTCGTAATAGACTATTTTATCATGGATGTCCTGTATATCTGACGAATAAGGGAATGGAATACTGTCCAGATCCTTCATCAGAGGCCGATCCGCATTGCGATAAATTTGGTTGTCCCGGCGGTATGTTATCCCCTCAATTTGGCTAACGGCCTCTTCTTCCGTGAGAGCCAGCAGTAATTCCTGCAGCGTATTTTCCCCTTCACCGCGCGCGATATAGTCAATGGCAGGATTGTTCTCCAACAGTTGCTCTGCGTCATAGGAAACTTCCGGCCCTCCGAGAATGATTACGGTTTGCGGGCATATTTTTTTATAGTCCGCTGCCAACTCCAAAATCGGCCGGATATTCCAAATGTAACAGGAAAAACATAGTATCTGCGGCTGCTGCAGGTAAATAGCGGCCATGATGTCATCCATGGGTTCGTTGATGGTGAATTCTTTTATTTTTATGTGAAGGTTGCTGTATACCTCACAATACGCCCGTAAATAACGTAAGGCCAGTGAACTGTGGATATATTTGGCATTCAACGTTGAAAACAAGATCGATTTCAAAAACTGTTTCCTTCTTCCCGCCCCATTACTCCTCGCCTACGACCCGTACTTCAGGCTGCAGATCGATGCCATACTTTTCCCTGACCCGCTTCTGCACGATGGCAATCAGCGCCAGGACATCCTCCGCACAGGCGCCGCCTCGGTTTACAATAAATCCGGCGTGTTTGGGAGAGATTTGCGCCCTGCCATAAGGATAACCTTTCATGCCCAGTTCTTCGATCATCGGGCCCACAAAATAACCTTCCGGCCTTCTAAAAGTACTGCCGGCACTGGGCATTTCCAGAGGTTGTTTCTCCGCCCGCTTTTGTGCATATTCCTGCATACGGACATGTATTTCATCCATATCGCCGGGTACCAACTGCATGCGGGCAGTCAGAACATAGGTGGAATTATCCTGAAATATGCTGCGACGGTAGGAATAATTCAGTTCATCCGCTTTAAAAAGGCGGATCTCACCCGTTTCATCAATGGCCTCAACTTCGATGACCACCTCGCTCATCTCGCCGCCATAGGCACCGGCGTTCATTACTACCGCACCGCCCAGACTGCCGGGTATCCCTTCGGCGAACTCCAGTCCCTGCAAAGAAGCAGCGGCAGCATTGCGAGTCAGATCATACATGCTGATGCCCGCCTGGGCCTGAATTTGATCTCCTTGCAGAAGAAATTCCTGAAAATTGGAGCCAAGTTTCATCACTATCCCGCGAATCCCTTTGTCCCTGACCAGTAAATTGCTGCCCCGGCCTATCACCAACAGGGGGATGGCATTATTATGGCAATACGTTACCACGCATTTGATTTCCTCAACACTGCGGGGCAGGACCATCAGATCGGCCGGCCCGCCGATATTAAAACTGGTATGATATTGCATGAGCTCATTTTCCCGCATGATTGTTGCAGGAAGTTGTCGGCGCAATTCATCAAACATAAATATCTCCTTACAATAAATGTTCTGAGATCTTGTCAGTGTAAAGCAATTAGGCATAATTCTTTACTAAATTTTTATGGAATTTCATAGTATTTATTCACATTTGTTAATTTTCACCGCAATTTTTGGAGCTTCAGGCATGACGATGACCCGGGCCTGCTCCCCGTCACGAATGAAAGCATACTGCAAAGCTTCCTCCATTGAATGCACCGGTTTCAGGAACAAATCTTCGGCCTGCTGGTCGGTCAGGGAACTTATCAATAGAATTTCAGCCTTTTCCAGGATTCTGCAAATGGCAAAGGCCTTATGACCGCCCAGCTCAAATTGACGGTTGAACCTGTCCTTGATATCCTGCGGGCAAGAAGCAGCATCAATCCAATCGGCAAATTTTTCTTCGCCCAGACCTTCTGCACATTCAGCAGCCAGTATGATCGTCCCGCCCGGCTTGACAGCCAGAACCGCCGCATCCATCGCTTTTTGCCAGCTGGCAATGACAATATCTGCCGGCGCATCAATCTTCAGCACACTCATCTGTTCAGCATATTGAACCGCCTTAAGCCAGGCCGCCTCCACATCCCCACTGACACAACAGGCAATTTCATGGTGACTGTGAAGAACTACATTGATGATAAAATCAACTCCAACCTCGCGGGCTGCCTCCAACATCAGATCACTGACTGGATTGTTTTCATAATTGCCCAGACAAGCCTGGGGATCATTCATCATTTTATGATTGGCTTCGATGGCCGCACGACCTGCAACACCCGGCAGGATAGATTTTCTTCCTCCGGAATAGCCCGCAAAATAATGCAGTCCCACCACTCCGGTGGTGATCAACAGATCGGCTTCCGCCACGGTACGGTTGATAATCAGTTCCATTCCATTTGATAAATAACCCAAAGATTTGAGATCATTGTCGCAATCATGATTGATGATCCGGTATTTGCTGAAAATATCAGCGCCAAAAATAGCCAGGTTGTCTTCCCCAGTATGGGCACGGTGAATACCGGTGGCGATCACCAGTGTGATCTCCTGGTCAGAGATACCAGCGTTATTTAGTTCTTTCAACAATGGCGGCAATATCAATTCATACGGTGTGGGACGGGTTATATCATTGACCACGATAACTGCATTGCGGGCTTCTTTAGCAGCAATTATTTCCTGCAAGGTTGGACTTTGCACAGGATGAGCCAAAGACTCTTCCACCATCTCTATTCCGCCGCCGGAGTTCTCGATATGACGTGGTTCCAATATGGCAGCCAGATTTTTATCATCCAACTGCAGTTTTAAATGGCCGTGGCCATAGGCTAATTCGATCACGATCCTCAACCTGCCGTTTCCCTGTTTTCATACATTATACCGTAAGTAGTTGCTTATTATAATCTATAACTGTTAGCCTGATCTGAGGTTTATGCATTAATAAATGCTACTCTACAGTAATAATGACAGTCTATAATTACCTAAATCGTAGAGGTTTATGTTTTAGCTTAGCGCCGGGGGAAGGCGGCAGTCGTGCGACTAAACGTAACGTGGTAATAATACACGCAGACTTAGCAAAGAAATCCGAACACGGATACTTGATAGTCATTTTTATCAAAGCTTACGAGAAAACAGACGAGCGCTGTTAAAACAAATTTGTACAGTCAAAAGACCGTACCCCAAGCGGGCTAATGCATAAACCTCAGTATAGTCTATCAGTTATATCTTCTAAAGCATTAAGTTCTGCGAATGATTTAATCCCCAGCGGAATGTCTTTTAACTTTGCCTTGATTACAGGCTAATGCATAAACCTCAGTACAACCTATCAGTCTTATTATTGGGAACCGTCATGTATACCAAACTTTTCATAAGGATATTTTAGTGATTATGATATAATATCGAAGTAATAAATCAAGTTGATAATTAAGCTTTTAAGGAGTGAAGATATGGATTCCGCAGCAATCAGAAAAGAACTGGTCAAAATGCTGGGTAAAGATAAGGTTTTAACGGAACAACTGGACTTGATGTATTATTCCTATGACAGTTCCTTTTTGACCCAGATGAAGCCAGCCGACCCGTATGCCGTGGTCTTTCCGAAAAGCACCGAAGATGTGCAGCAGATAATGCGTTTTGCCTATGAGAACAATATAAATGTCATTCCCCGCGGTGCCGGCACGGGTGAAACCGGGGGATGCATAGCGGTTGAAGGCGGAATCGTTCTGGATCTGTCCACCTGGGATGAGATCGTTGAAATAGATGCCAAAAACATGCAGGTCATTGTAAGACCGGGCGTTATCCATGCCAAATTAAATGAGGAATTGGAAAAATCCAATCTCTTTTTCCCGCCCGATCCGGGCAGCAGTCAAATGTGTACGGTAGGCGGCATGGTTGCCAATAACGCCAGCGGATTACGGGCGGTCAAATATGGCACCACCGAGCAATATATATTGGGGCTGGAAGTAGTCACCCCCTCCGGCGATATAATTTATACCGGCGGCATAAAAGCCCGCTGCATTAAAAACGTCTCCGGACTCAATCTGACTAAACTGATGATAGGCTCCGAAGGAGTCCTGGGTGTTGTCACCCAGATCCGTCTGCGGGTCTGGCCCAAACCGAAAGCTCGCGGCATTGCCATGGCAGTATTCGATAATCTTGACGATGCACCTGCTACGGTACTGGATATTTACCAGGGCGGCCTGCTGCCGTCCGGGATTGAAATACTGGACAGTTCAGCCATCAAAGCTGTCAATGAATTTAAACCGGAAATCAATTTGCCCGATTGTGAAGCCATCCTGCTCTTTGAAGTAGACGGCAATCTTCCCAGCGTAGAATATGAAGGCGAACAGATCAAAGAGATCGCCGGACGGAGAGCCCGGGCGGTGGAATGGTCCACAGACAAAAAACGCATGGCGCAATTGTGGGAGGGCCGAAGCGTAACTGCTTCCGCTGCTTCAAGGGTCAGAGCTGACGGCACCAGAGTATTTGCCGGTGAAGATATCAGCGTCCCCCTGGCCAAAGTTGCAGACACCTTGCGAGCCATTCGCCAATTGGCTGACAAACATGGCATTCAGGTGGTTAACTACGGTCATATAGGCGATGGCAATGTTCATACCGCGCCGGTGATCAACCCCGAAGTCCCGGAAGAAGTGGAAAGAGTGCTCAAGCTGGTCGACGAAATCCATCTGCTGGCGATTGAAATGAATGGTTCGACCACCGGCGAACACGGTGTCGGTGCAGTACGTCGCAAATACGCTGAACTGGAGCATGGCCAGGCGGTTGAGTATATGAAGAGAGTTAAAGACGCCTTCGATCCCAAAGGCATCATGAACCCAGGGAAACTGTTTTAATACTCAAATCTGAATGCGAGTTAAGGATAACTGAAAGGTTGTACTGAGGTTTATGCAAGACCTTCCCCAACACATCAAACTAACCCTACGCAGAGGTTTATGTTTTAGTATAGCGCCGAGGGAAGGCGGCAGCCGAGCGCCGGAACGTAACGGCGCCAAGAACGATAACAAACCCAGTAAAGATATACGTTACCCAAAAACGAGACTTGCGTATTAGATAAAGACTCCGAGGTAACAAATGAGCGCTAATAATTCAAATTTATAGAGTCAAAAAACCGTACCCCAAGCGGGCTAATGCATAAACCTCAGACTAAGCTTACAATAATAGGCAAGTCAAGAACCGTCCCCGACTTGCGCGACTAGCGAGGTTAATAAATGCATAAACCTCAGACTAAACTTACAGTTATAAATATAAATAAGTTACATCCTCCAGGAAGGAAGAATACTGATGGAATTTAAAGAATTACCTCCCGTAAAAGAACAAATCATGAAATGTGTCCGCTGTGGAAAATGCCGCAGTGTTTGCCCTACATTTGCTGTAATCGGCAATGAAACCGCCGCCCCGCGCGGTCATGTCTTCATGGTTGGCATGCTGCGCAACGGCGTGGTACAACCTACCCCGGAAGTGTATGACCGGCTCAGTAATTGCTTGATGTGTGAATCATGCTCGGTGGCATGCCCATCCGGCATAGATATCCATGAACTTAACGCCGCTGCGCGTTCCTATATTTATGAGAAAAATCCTTCATTGAGCAAAGAGCTTATTTTTGATACCATGTGGACCCATCCCGGCATGCTGAAAACATCGGTACGTTTTATGTGGCTGGCACAGAAGACCGGTTTACAGAAGCTCGGCCGCAGCCTCGGTATCACCAAATTGCTGCCCGGCGATCTGCCCAAGGCAGAGAAGATATTAAGCTCAGTGCCTTATTTCCCCGCCCGCAGTGAATTGTCTGAGGTCAATCCCGCTCGCGGTGAAAAACGTTATACCGTTGGATATTTTCTGGGCTGCGCCACCAATTTGTTCAATCCTGAGGTAGCTAAAGCAACCGTTGATGTATTGACCCGCAACGGCTGCGAAGTCATTATTCCGGCTGACACCAAATGCTGCGGACTGCCCCAGATTGCCAACGGCAAAATGGAAACCGCCCGGGAACTGGCTGCGCATAACGTCAAAATATTCAATTCCTATGATTTTGACTATATCGTTACCGATTGCGCCTCCTGTTCATCAGCCCTGTCCCACAAAAACATGGAATTTTTGCTGGGCGGTTTAAAAATAGAAGACCAGGCTTTTTCCTTTGCTGAAAAAGTAATGGATCTGACCAAATTCCTGATCGATGTGCTGGACGTTCAACCGCCGGTCAACGAGAACGCTAAAAAAGTGAAAGTAACCTATCATGATCCCTGTCATCTGGCCAATGCCCAGGGCATCAAAGAGCAGCCGCGGGAATTGCTGCGTCGCATTCCCGGGGTGGAACTGGTGGAAATGAAAGAAGCCAATCGCTGCTGCGGAGGTTCAGGGACTTACAGTCTGACCCATTATGATAATTCCATGAAGATCCTGGACCGGAAAATAGATAATGCCATGCTGACCGGAGCCGGCAAGATAGCCACCTGCTGCCCCAGTTGCACCATGCAACTGCGTTATGGTGTAAGCCGCAGCAAATGGCAGGCGGATATTGTTCATCCAGTGGTTTTGCTAAGCCAGAGTTACCGGCAAGCTAAAGCTTTGGGAAAATAGATTATGAACAAAACTCTGAACAAAAGAATATTCCGCGATGTGCGTATAGCCAACCTGAAATATAAAATGGTGGAAAACGGCGACCGAATTGCGGTGGGTTTATCGGGCGGTAAAGACAGTACCGCCCTGCTTTATTTTCTCTGTATGCTGCAGAAGTATACTCCCCTGGATTTTACTATTTTGCCTGTTTATCTGGATCTGGGCTTCGGCAATGACGCAAGCGGGATGCAGAAATTATGTGATGATGTGAATCTTCCCCTGCTGATTGAAAAGACCAAGATCGGAACGGTTGTGTTCGATATCCGTCAGGAGAAGAATCCCTGCTCCCTCTGTTCCAACCTGCGCCGCGGAGCACTCAACCGGACAGCGAAAAACCAGCTATGTAACAAGGTAGCGCTGGGACACCATGCCGATGATGCCGTCGATACGCTGTTCATGTCCATGATATTTGAAGGCCGCTATCACCTGTTTAAACCCGTCACCTATCTTGACCGGATCGATATTACCGTCATAAGGCCAATGATTTTGGTATCCGAGCAGGACATCAAACGCTTTTGTACTTCCATTGATTTTATCGCCGCAAAAAACAGATGCCCGGCAGACGGCGTAACCAAGCGCGAAGAAGTAAAAACCATTATCGCAGACATAGAATCACGTTATCCAGGAGCCAGGCAGCGTATCCTCAGCAGTATCCAAAATGTTGATCCGAACAGTTTCTGGAACCCGGATCTGTAATTATTCAAATGATTTAAAGGTGACATATAAATGTCACGGTCAGATAAAATTTTTAAACTTTTTTGTCTAGAACAATTGTTTTTTTTAGAACATGTGTTATAATTTAACAAAAACCAGGAGGGATTATATGGAAACGGTTGATAAATTAAAAAAGCGTCCGCGAATGGTGTTTGAATATATTCAAAGTTATTGCAAAGAACATGGTTATCCCCCATCAGTCAGGGACATCGGCAAGGCAGTCGGTTTAAAATCAAGTTCCACCGTGCATATGTATCTGGTTCAGCTTGAGGAACTGGGATTGATCCGCCGGGACCCGGCCCGCCCCCGGGCAATTGTCGTCAACGACACTGAAGAAACACCCAACCTGGAAATGAGCATCCGGCAAATTCCGGTAGTGGGCAAAGTCGCTGCCGGCATACCGATACTAGCACAGGAAAATATCGAGAATTTCATGGCAGTGCCAGTCGACCTGCTTGGTCAGGGGAATTATTACATATTAAAGGTTCAGGGAGACAGCATGATCGATGCCGGTATTTTTAACAATGATTACGTAATCGTTCATGAACAGCGGGATGCATCCAATGGTGAGATCGTGGTAGCAATGCTGGAAGATGAAGCAACTGTCAAACGTTATTACAAAATGCCTGATCACATCCGCCTGCAGCCGGAAAACAGTGCCATGGAACCGATCATTGCCAAGGAAGTCAGCATTTTAGGCAAAGTGGCCGGGTTGATGAGAAGAATGTAACTACTCACAAATATTAAAAGCGGGAACTGCCAGTTCCCGCTTTTTTTACGTTTATTAAATTAGAATTTAGCCAGATACTCGTCGATCTCCCAATCATAAACCCGGGAGCTGTAATTTTCCCATTCTTTCATTTTGGCAGATACAAAGCGTGAATACACGTGTTCTCCCAGCGCTTCCTTGATAATTTCATCCTTGCTCAGTTCGTCCAAAGCTTCGTAGAGATTTTCCGGCAGGGACAAGATTCCCTGTTGTTTGCGGGCAGCCAGATCCATTTCGAAAATGTTCTGTTCCACCGGTTCTGGCGGAGCGATCTGGTTTTTGATCCCATCCAAACCCGCTTTTAAAATAACCGCCAGGCCAAGATAGGGATTGCAGCTGGGGTCGGGATTGCGAACTTCAATGCGGGTACCGATGCCGCGGCGGGCTGGAATTCTGATGAGCGGACTGCGATTTTTGTATGACCAGGCAATATAGACCGGTGCTTCGTATCCGGGTACCAGACGTTTATAGGAATTGACCGTGGGATTGGTGATGGCGCAGATCGCCCGGGCATGTTTTATAACGCCGCCGATAAAATAGCGACAGGTATCGCTGAGCCCATCTTCCCGGCTGGCATCGTAGAATATGTTCTGCCCGTCTTTAAACAAGGAACAATGCATATGCATTCCCGAACCGGCAATGCCAAAAACAGGCTTGGGCATAAATGTCGCATGTAATCCATTATTCTGGGCAACGATACGAACTGCTACCCGGAAAGTCATGATATTGTCGGCAGTTTTCAGTGCGTTGGTATACTTAAAATCAATTTCATGCTGACCGGGGGCAACTTCATGATGGGCAGCTTCGATTTCAAATCCCAGGGTCTGTAGCACTTCAACCATCTCCCGGCGGGCTTCTTCGCCCATATCCACCGGCGGCAGGTCAAAATAGCTGGCTTTGTCGTTGGTTTTCAGGGTGGGCTGACCGTTTTCATCCAGATTAAACAGGAAAAACTCCGGTTCCGGGCCCACCTGCATGGTATAGCCCATCTCTGCAGCTTCCTGCAAGGTTTTAGTCAAAATATAGCGCGGACTGCCCTTAAATGGAGTGCCGTCCGGATCATATATATCACAGATTATGCGGGCTGTTTTTCCGGTTGACTTGGGACTGCTCCAGGGTAAAATCGCAAATGTTTCCGGGTCCGGCCTCAGATACATATCCGACTCTTCTATACGAACAAATCCTTCTATAGAAGAACCATCAAACATAAGCTCCCCATCCAGCGCCTTTTCAAGTTGATCAACGGTAATGGAAATCGCTTTAAATACACCCAGGATGTCAGTGAACTGCAGTCTGATGAATTGAACATCTTCTTCCTTACATATTGCCAAAATACTTGCCTTATCCATCAACAATACCTCCTTTGGTATGTTTCTAACCAAATTAGACTAGCACATTAATCCATCTCATGCAATTAAAAGATAACAATTAAAAAAGAAATCAACATTACCAGACCCAGCACCAGATTAAAAGCGATCCCGGTAAACAAACCGGCAATCGTTCCCAGTGAGATTTTCATGGCTGAATTTGCATCCTTGCCAGCCAACATTTCTCCAATCATGGCCCCCAGGAAAGGTCCCACGAAAATTCCGATAGGAGCAAAAATGATAATTCCCAGCAGGGTACCCAGCAGCGCTCCGTAAATCCCGTATTTGCTGGAGCCGAAATGTTTGGCGCCCATCGTAGCGGAAAGATAATCAACCAACAGTGCCAAAACGGTCAATGCTGCCATGGCACCTATATAATAGGCAGTGATTTGATGAAAGCCTTCATACCAACCATAAGCCAAAATAGCAATAAAAATCAGCGGTATACCTGGCACATACGGGATAAATATGCCCGCGATACCGATCAGGATAACGATTACGGCCAATATAACTGCTCCAGTGCTCATAAATAAAACCTCCCTCGTATATTATTGGCCGGGAATGATTCCCCAACCAACCTCAACTCTGATTATTGTTCCCCCAACAGTTGCTCAATTATCTGCTGAACAACAAAACGACCGTGTTCATAACTCAAAGCTCCCTGGAAATATGCCGTATAAGGTTCGCGCAACGGTGCGTCACAGGACAATTCTATAGATGAGCCTTGTACAAATGTTCCGGCTGCCATTACAACCCGGTCTGAATAACCCGGCATATCTCCATATTCCAGTTTAACATCACTGTCAACCGG
>JAGFXV010000181.1 GCA_017861475.1 Bacillota bacterium
CTTTTCTGAGCATTATAATCACGTTCGAGGCGATTCACTCCGGGTGGCAGCTCGTCCCCATTTTCACGTGAACAGCGTTTTACTGCCACTATTTTACCTGCTTCCCCATGCGGTACCCGCAGGGATGAATCTCTTACTTCGCGTGCTTTCTCTCCGAATATAGCCCTCAGCAATCTTTCTTCCGGAGTTAATTCAGTTTCCCCTTTGGGAGTAACCTTGCCAACCAGAATATCATCAGGTCGAACTTCCGCACCGACCCGAATTACACCCTGATCATCCAGGTTTTTCAGCATCTCCTCGGAAACATTGGGAATATCACGAGTTATTTCTTCAGGACCCAGCTTGGTATCCCGGGCTTCACACTCATACTCTTCTATATGAATTGATGTAAATACATCTTCCTTAACTAATTTCTCTGACAGGAGAATGGCATCTTCATAGTTGTATCCTTCCCAAGGCATGAACGCTACCATAACGTTGCGTCCCAGTGCCAGCTCTCCATTATCAGTACTTGGACCGTCAGCAATTATCGTATCAGCTTCAACCCGTTGTCCGGATTTTACAATCGGACGTTGATTATAACAGGTTCCCTGATTGGAACGGACAAATTTTAACAGCGGATACGTCTGACTGGTGCCGTCATCAGCATCAATTATGATCCTTGAAGCACTGGCGTTCCTGACTATGCCTGTTTTTTTGGAAATTACTACAGCTCCAGAATCCTTGGCAGCCTTGTATTCGAGTCCGGTACCTACGATCGGAGCAGTAGTTTTTATTACCGGAACAGCCTGCCTCTGCATGTTAGCTCCCATCAATGCCCGGTTAGCATCATCATTTTCCAGAAACGGAATCAATGAGGTTGCCACACTGAATACCTGTTTGGGAGATACGTCCATATAGTCTACTTTGTTAACCGGTACTTCGAGGATTTCTTCTCCGTACCTTACTTCTACTCTTTCCTCTTTGAATTTACCTTTGTCATCCAGCGGGGCATTAGCCTGGGCAACGATAAATTCTTCTTCTTCATCAGCGGAAAGATAATGGATCTCATTTAAAACCTGGCCTTTTTTCTTGTCAACCTTGCGGTAGGGGGTTTCAATAAAACCAAAATCATTGACCCGTCCGTAGGTTGCCAAAGAACCTATCAACCCAATGTTGGGACCTTCAGGTGTTTCAATCGGACAAATACGTCCATAATGTGAGTGATGTACGTCACGCACCTGGAATCCTGCCCGTTCACGGGTCAGACCTCCCGGTCCCAGAGCACTCAATCGTCTTTTGTGGGTAAGTTCAGCCAGCGGATTGGTCTGATCCATAAACTGTGACAACTGTGAACTGCCGAAAAACTCCTTGACAGCAGCAGTAATCGGACGGATGTTGATCAGTACCTGGGGAGTGAGTGTTTCCACATCATGGATGCTCATTCTCTCACGTACTACTCTTTCCATTCTAACCAGACCGGTGCGGAATTGATTTTGCAACAATTCCCCGATGGACCTTAATCTGCGGTTGCCAAGATGGTCAATAATATCGGTTTTGCCTTCACCCTTTATCAGCTTCAATATATAACTGATGGTGGTAATTATATCTTCATGGGTCAGATTGCGAATTTCCACTGGGGTATTAAGCCCAAGTTTCTTGTTTACTTTGTATCTGCCGACTACCGCCATGTCATAGCGACGTGGATCAAAGAAAAGATTTTTAAGTAACTGCTCTGCGGCATCCTCAGTTGCAATTTCACCGGGCCGCAAGCGACGATAAAATTCGATCAAAGCTTCCTTTTTATTGGTCGTTGTGTCTTTATCCAAGGTACGGGCAATGGCCTCGTCATTGTCGAATAATCCCAGGATATCTTCGTTGCTTTCATAACCAAGTGCTCGAAGCAACACAGTTACAGGAATTTTCCTGGTCTTGTCGATACGGGTATAAATAATCCCGGCGCTGTCCATTTCCAGTTCAAACCATGCACCGCGATTAGGAATTATAGTTGCACCATAAAGGTTGTTACCAGCGGCATCCATTTTTTCATTGAAATAAACGCCCGGCGATTTGACCAATTGGCTAACCACAACTCTTTCTGCACCGTTGATAATAAATGTCCCCTTATCGGTCATCAACGGCAGATCCCCCATATAAACTTCCGACTCCTTTATTTCTCCGCTTTCCTTGTCGCTGAGCCGGACCTTCAATTTTAAGGGAGCCTGATAACTTACATCCCTTTCCTTGCACTCCTGTACTTCATACTTTGGTTCACCCAAACTGTAATCAATAAAATCCAATTCAAGATGACCTGTAAAGTCTGAGATGGGGAATACTTCCTGCAGGGCAGTTCTTAAGCCTGATCTAAGGAACCATTCGTAGGAGCTTAATTGGACTTGAATAAGATTGGGCAGTTCTAGTACATCAACGATCTGGGAATAGGTGAGCCTCTCGACATTACCGTATTGCACCATGTGCGCCATTCACTTCACCCCTTATAAAAGTTGGCCAAAGAGTGAAAAGCAAGGCCTAACTGTAATAAACCTTGCTTTTATTTTCAAAGCATAAAATCACTTAACTCTTTACATGACAATGCCATTATACATCTACAATGGCAATTATTAATGTTATCATATAGCATTTTTCCAGTCAAGGAGTATATATGATATTTTTTATAAAAGCTGTCACTCTGCTTTAAACGAATTATTGGATTATTGTCTGCTTTTAGATTAGAGGATTCTATTGCTCCTCGTCTTCATCCTCAATAACAATATTATCCAATGAATAAGTTTCATCAATGATCCGGTTAACTTTGCGCATCCGCGCTGCAAAGAAAACACCCAGAATTATAGCTCCGACAAGTAAAATAGTTATGCCCAGGCCGAGTCCATCCACCATGATTGTTTGAAAAATAAAATCCTGGCCAAAACCATTTCCCGGATTCTTAAATTCCCAGTAAACAACGTTTTTCTCCTTTTGGGCAGTTGAGCTGTCAAGAATTATTCCGGGAACATTCATCTCCAACCTCAAGGTTTGATTTTGGTCAAGACTAGAATAGAGGGTATTGTTTTGAATTTCCGACAGTGCAGTTAACGTTATAATATTGCAGAAGAACAAATTTTTCACCGTTGCCTGCACGGGTAATTTATCAGCCAGCTTGTTATAAGCTTCCCAGTTTTCCGCACTGCGGCTAAAAACAATTTCATTGCCGGAAGCATTTCTGTGCCAGGACGAATCTACATTATTCAGATCCTGCCCGCTGACCACAACCTTTTCCTGCAGATCTCCGTTTTCCTGCCAATCAATTTGCCAATTTGCGGTGGCCAAAGCTGCAGGACTGAAAAATAGACATAAAAAAAGCGTTAAAAGAACTGTTGGGATATGTTTTCTCATTTTAATCATTCCCCTCATTTCTGAATCTATACCTAATTTTATAACAATAATCCAACATAGACCATAATTTTAGTATTTTTCATAATACAAATCAGTATATTTTTAGTTGAAGATAATGAACAAGAGAATTAAAAAGCATTATTTCAGGTCAGTTGGAATCAGCCCGTATTCGCGTAGTTTATAATATAGAGAGGTACGATGAATCCCAAGATAATCAGCAGCTTTTTGTTTGTTTCCGGCGGCCATTTCTATGGCATTAATAATGGCAGCTTTTTCCGCCGATTCCCTGGCTTCTTTCAAAGTTGACAGCGGTGAAGTGCTCTTATCGGAAATTTTCCCGCCTCCGAAACGAACCAGATTATCAATTTGGATTATTCCGTTGTGGCGATCAAGACAAGCCCTTTCGATACTAGTTTCCAGTTCTCTCACATTACCGGGCCAGTGATAGTTGTTTAAAAGTCTCATCGCTTCAGGCGAAATGCCTTCAACCTGAGTCCCGTTTTGAATATTTTGTTGTTTAACAAAATATTCTGCCAGCAGTGGTATATCACCTATCCGTTCCCGAAGAGGAGGGATCTTTATCACAAATACGTTAAGACGATAGAACAGATCTTCCCGGAAAAGATGCTGCTGTAACAGTTTTTTTAAGTCCACATTTGATGCTGATATAACACGTGCATCTGCTTTCAGCACTTCCGTGCCGCCCACCCTTTCATACTCTTTTTCCTGCAATACCCTTAATAATTTGGACTGCATGGCATATGGAAGCTGACTGATTTCATCCAGAAAAATGCTGCCCTTACTGGCCAGTTCGAATTTACCAGGTTTACCTCCTTTTTTAGCGCCGGTAAAAGCTCCTTCCTCATATCCAAAAAACTCCGATTCCATAAGATTCTCCGGTATACCGGCGCAATTAACCCTTATCAGCGGCCCATTTCGACGCGTGCTTTCCTGATGGATAGCATGGGCAAACAACTCCTTGCCGGTTCCGGTCTCCCCGTACAATATTACCGGAGCAGTAGAATCAGCAATTTTATGCGCTTTTTCTTTCACTTCTATGATTGCTTCGCTTTGCCCGATAATTGATTGCATTGAATATTTGGCACCGCTAAGTCTCTTTACGGTCTCTTTATAATAGGATAGCTCCGCACTAAGAGATGAAAGTTTGCTTATATAATGCTGCATTTTAGGGTAGGAAAAAACACTGACTCCAACTGCACCGATG
>JAGFXV010000182.1 GCA_017861475.1 Bacillota bacterium
AGATATTCACACTTCTGCGGTCTTGTACCGTGCTCCAGGAAATCATATGCTTCACTGAGCGTCAGTACCGCACGTCTTTTGGTCACGACCCCGCCGATTTTCTTTTTCAGTTCCAGGAATACTTTGCAGTTGGGCGAATTAATTAGACTATAGCTTCTCAGCCGCAGCTTTTCCTTATAGTACGGCTTGGAAAGCGAATGACGGATGATGCTGGACTGATCGGTATCATAGTAGACATTGCTGATGGTATATTCCTGCTCATCCTTGCAGAATTTATCCAGACACATGTACTGCAATAGAACTGGCAAAATCGCCTGGTATTGAGCTTCATTCAGTAAAAATTTTTTCTCGTATCTTTTAAAAGTTGAAACTGTCATGTTGATCCCCCGCATTTCTATTAAATTTTTTATGTATCGGTGTCTTGTTGATCACATAATACATGGCTTTGCTTAAATTGCTCTTAAGAAAATAATTCAGAGTATTTTCAGATTTGCAGATTACGATAGAATAAATAAAAAGAGTCATAATATAATGATGCATTTCAAAATTGCAGAAGCGCCGGAGAGAGGGTGGGTTCAATGAGGATCCTGGTGGTAGAGGATGAAATACGTCTGGCCGACACGCTGGGCGAAATAATCAAAGAACAAAAATATACGGTAGATATTGTGAATGACGGCGAGGCAGGTTATGATTATGCCCTGAGCGGCATCTATGATGTGATCGTGCTAGATATCATGCTGCCGAAGATGAACGGATTTGATGTGGTGAAAGCGCTGCGCAAAAATAAAAACCAGACGCCGGTAATCCTTTTGACCGCTAAAGGTGAAGTTACCGATAAAGTAAAGGGACTGGACTGCGGCGCGGACGATTATTTGACCAAGCCTTTTGCTCCGGAGGAATTGATTGCCCGAATTCGGGCGTTATCCCGTCGCCATGGCGAGGTAGTCATGGATGAACTAGCGTTTGAGGATCTTACACTGAATCTTTCGGCCTTTACGCTGGAGTGCGGCAATAAATCGGTTCGCCTGGGCCTGAAAGAATTTGAAGTCATGCGGCTGTTGCTGTCCAACCTCGGCAACATCATTACCAAGGAAGACATGTTACTGAAAATATGGGGTTCGGAATCGGACGCTGAGGACAATAATGTGGAAGTATATGTTTCATTCCTGAGAAAAAAACTGGCTTTCCTCGGCACTGCGGTCAATATTTCCACGGTGCGCAAGGTAGGCTATTATTTGGAAGTGAAAAAATGATCAACAAGCTAAAATACAAGTTCGTTCTTATAAATATGATCCTGATATCCATCGTCCTGGTCATTATATTTATTTCGGTTTACGAATCTACCCAGCAGCGGCTGGTCGGAGACAGCATGATAACGTTGCAAAACGCAATTATGCAAGACCGGGGAGGCGGAGACGATCACAAACCAATTTTCGGGGCCAAGGATGCACCGGATTTTATGCATATACCGACCTTTGTGGTCAGCCTGGATGAAAACAACAATATCATCGATGCACGCGGGGCATTATATGATCTGACCGACCAGGAAGCGATAAATACAATCGTTCAGGAATGTCTCACCAGTGAAAAAGATTCAGGGATCATCGCCGATGCGGATCTTAGATATCTCAGACAAAGCAGCGAGACGGGCACAATAATCGCCTTTGCGGATCGCAAAATGGAGGTAAGGACACTTTCTTCATTAATATTAACGTCTGTACTGGTAGGAGCCAGCAGTCTGATCGTGTTCTTTATTATCAGTCTGTACCTTGGGAAATGGGCCTTGCGGCCAGTGGCAAAGGCATGGGAACAGCAACAGCAATTTGTGGCCGATGCCTCCCACGAGTTAAGAACACCATTGACCGTCATCCTGGCCAATGCAGGAATTGTGCTGTCACATCGGAATAGTACGGTGCAGGATCAATCCAAATGGATCGAGTATATTCAAACGGAAGCGACGCGCATGAACACGCTGGTAGACAATCTGCTCTTCCTGGCCCGAACCGACGATGCCAAAAACAAAATCATTCCCATGCGGATAAATCTAAGTGATACGGTATATGGGGAGTTATTGCCGTTTGAATCGGTCATTTACGAACAGGAAAAAGAGATGGAGACCCAGATCGATCCCGACCTGTGTGTCAATGGAGATGAAAACAAGGTAAAACAACTGGTGGCCATTTTGTTGGACAATGCCATCAAATATTCGGACGAACGGGGCAAGATTAGCGTCAGCCTGAAAGAGAGCCCCGAACGTAAAGTGATCCTGTCTGTCGCCAACACCGGAACTCCCATCCCGGCAGACCAGATCGATAGTATTTTTGACCGCTTTTATCGCGCCGATGAGTCCCGCTCCAGAGAACAGGGCGGGTATGGATTGGGGCTGGCCATCGCCCAAAGCATTGCTCTTATGCATAACGCCAAAATTACGGTGCAAAGTTCTGAAGGTTTGGGGACGACGTTTTCAGTAATCTTTAGCGGGGCAACACCGGTCTGATCTTGGGCGATTCCAAACATTAAATACAAAGAACCAGGCGAGCCTTGCCGGACGGAAAACGTATCGGAAGGCTCGCTTTTTTGCATTGTTGAAAATTATTTCACCAGTTAAGACAAATTTAAGCTAAGGACTTTATGATTTGAACATCAGGAAGGACAGCGAGCGTCCTGAACATATTAAAACTGATAAACTTTGGAGGAGTGATTAGGAGATGATTCGTAAACGCCTTAAACATTTGGCCGCGATATTTGTCCTGCTGTTCACCATATCGGGCCTGGCGGGGTGCTCGACCAGCACTACAGCAACCAAAGCCAATGCTGTTTCGACTACCACAGCATCAGGCCAGTTTACCAAATTGGCGGAGTACAGCAGTGAAGATATGGACAGCAGTTGGGACACAGCCAGTGCCACCAAAATTACTTTGAATGGCAGTTCGGCGGTAATTGACGGTTCCGGGGCCTCCGCCTCAAACGGTACAGTTACTATTAATAAGGCAGGAACATATGTGTTGAGCGGTACATTGAGCGATGGGCAAATCATCGTAACCGCCGGTGAAAAAGATAAAGTACATCTGGTGCTGAACGGAGCAAAGCTCACCTGCGCAGACAGCGCAGCCATTTATGTCAAACAAGCTGACAAGGTGATTGTTACGCTGGCTGAAGGCACTACCAACAGTGTAACCGATGGTTCCAATTATAGCCTGGCTTCAGGTGAGGATGAACCCAATGCAGCGATTTTCAGCAAGAGCGATTTGACCATCAACGGCTCCGGTACGCTTGATGTTGACGGCAATTATAAAAACGGTATTGTCGGCAAGGACGATCTGGTTATTACCGGGGGCACCATCAACGTTACCGCAGTCAACGACGGGATTCGCGGAAAAGATTCGGTGGCTGTAAAAGACGGCAGCCTGACTATCAAAGTCAACGGCGACGGCATCCAATCCAATAATGACCAGGATGCTGACAAAGGTTGGATTTCACTGGACGGCGGTACGTATAATATCGTTTCCCAGCAAGACGCAGTTCAGGCTGAAACCATTCTGCAAATCAACGGCGGCAAATTCAGTATGACCACCGGTGGAGGCAGCGCCAGTGTCAGCAGTAAAAAAGGAAATGACATGCCCTGGGGTAACAACGATACGGCAACCGCTGAAAAGGATACTGCCAGTGCCAAGGCGATCAAGGGAGGCAGCGAGGTTCAAATCGCAGCTGGTGATTTCACCATTGATGCAGCCGATGACGCCATCCATTCAAACGGAAATGTGACCGTCAAAGGCGGGACAATTAACATTTCTGCCGGAGATGACGCGGTCCATGCCGACAGCAATGCAACCATCAATGCGGGTACGATAAAAATAGCTGCCAGCTACGAAGGCATTGAAGGGTCCAATATAACCATTAACGGCGGAGATATCCATCTGGTTGCCAGTGATGACGGGTTGAATGCAGCTGGAGGCAATGATGGCAGCGGACAGCAGCAAGGCGGAGACAAATTCAATGCTGTCGAAGATTCCGAGGTGCGTATTACCGGAGGCTATATCTACATCGATGCTGCAGGTGACGGTCTCGATTCCAACGGATCACTTTATATAGATGGCGGCACTGTCATTGTTAATGGACCGACCAACAACGGCAACGGGCCACTTGATTACAACGGTACCGCTGAGATTACCGGCGGCATCCTGGTAGCGGCAGGCAGCTCGGGTATGGCGCAGGCTCCGGGAACGACTTCTTCCCAGAATTCACTGCTGGTCTACTATACTTCCGCTCAGGAGGCGGGGACCCTGGTGAATTTGTCAGATGAAGATGGCAACTCGTTACTGACCTTTGCCCCGTCCAAGACGTACCAGTCCATCGTAATCAGTCTTCCCATCCTGAAGCAGGGACAGACTTATACGCTGTCATCCGGCGGCAGCTGCAGCGGGAAAAATGTGGACGGACTATATACCGGCGGTACTTATAGCGGCGGATCCAAACTCACCGATGTAAAAATATCCAGTGCAGTAACCAGCATTGCTGATGATGGTTCAGCAGTTACCGGCCGCAGCTTTGGAGGCGGCGGCATGGGAGGAGGACCTGGCGGTGGCCCTGGCGGGC
>JAGFXV010000183.1 GCA_017861475.1 Bacillota bacterium
AACGTCAAAGATGATGAAATCACAGGCGTAACCTCCATGCGCAATTATCAGCAGAGCCCCGTCAACAACGGTGCGCTATGTGTTAAGGGACGTTTTGGCTGGGACTTTGTAAATTCTCCGGAAAGACTAACCACTCCAATGATAAGAGAGAATGGGGACTTAAGACCGGCTTCCTGGGATGAAGCACTGGACTTTGCCGCCGGGAAGATCAAAGAAATTAAGGGAAAATACGGCCCGGATTCACTCGCCATGTTTTCCTCGGCGCGTATGACCAACGAAGAAAACTATCTGGCGCAAAAATTAATGCGCGCAGTCATCGG
Organism: Bacillota bacterium; assembly: GCA_017861475.1. Lineage (GTDB taxonomy): Bacteria > Bacillota > Syntrophomonadia > Syntrophomonadales > Syntrophomonadaceae > Syntrophomonas_B. The sequence continues at coordinate 321 of JAGFXV010000183.1, forward strand.
CACGAACAATGTTGATCACTGCGCCCGTCTCTGACACTCCGTTACTGTCGCCGGTCTGGGGGCAGCATTCGGGAGTGGCGCAATGACCAACTCCATTAATGAGTTACAAAACGATGCCAAAGCCATCTTTTTGATTGGCACCAACACCACCGACAATCATCCGGTTATCGGTTATAAGATCAAGAGCAATGTTCGCAAGAACGGCGCCAAACTGATCGTAGCCGACCCGCGCCGGATAGACCTGGCGGAAATGGCGGATGTCTACATGCAGTTCAGACCAGGTACCGACGTTGCCCTGGTCAACGCCATGATGAACGTGATTATCAGTGAAGGTCTGCTGGATAAAGAATTCGTAGCCAACCGTACTGAGAATTACGATGCCATGGCGGCAGTTGTAGCCAATTATACGCCGGAAGCAGCAGAGAAAATTACCGGCGTTCCTGCCAGTGATATCCGTAAAGCCGCCCGTATCTATGCCGAAGCAGAAGTTGCTTCGATTTGCTATGCCATGGGCTTGACCCAGCACAGCACCGGTACGGACAATGTTAAAACCATGTGCAACCTGGCCTTGCTTACCGGCAATTTGGGCAAAGCCGGGGGCGGCGTAAATCCGTTGCGGGGGCAAAACAATGTGCAGGGAGCCTGCGATATGGGCGCATTGCCGGTCAGTTATCCTGCTTACCAGGCTGTAAGCAATGCTGAAGTACGAGAAAAATTCGAAAAGGCCTGGGGCGTAAGCCTTTCTCCCAATAATGGAGTTACTCTGACCAAAGCGATCAATATGGCCCATCACGGTGAGATCAAAAGCATTATTGTAATTGGTGAAAATCCCATGGTTAGTGATCCGGACCTGCACCACGTGGAAGAAGCCCTGGAAAACCTTGAGTTCCTCATGGTCCAGGATATTTTCCTGACGGAAACTGCACTGAAAGCGGATGTGGTATTCCCAGGTGTAAGCTTTGCGGAAAAAGACGGGACTTTCTCCAATACCGAAAGAAGAGTGCAAAGAGTACGCCAGGCCATCAATCCTCGCGGAGATGCCCGCCCGGACTGGCAGATCATCAGCGAACTGGCTACCCGTCTGGGTTATCCGATGAGTTATGCTTCGCCGGAAGAAATTTTCAATGAAATGCGCACGGTCACTCCCTCCTATGCGGGAATAACCTATGAGCGTATCGATGAATGCGGCTTGCATTGGCCTTGCCCGACGGAAGAACATCCCGGCACGCCTATTTTGCACAAGGAAAAATTCAATCGTGGACTGGGATTGTTCCACGCCATCGACTTCAAGGAAGCAGCTGAGTTGCCGGATGCAGAATATCCGATCCTGTTGACCACCGGACGCAGTCTGTATCATTATCATACCGGCACCATGACTCGCCGCTCGGTTGGACTGGATGCCATTCAGCCGGAAAATGAACTGCAGATCCACCCCAATAAAGCAGCCGAGCTGGGCATCAATGACGGTGAAAAAGTCAGGGTCATTTCCAGACGCGGCAGTATTGAGCTGAAAGCCAGAGTGACAGACATTGTAGAAGAAGACGTGGTATTCACCTTCTTCCATTTTTCCGAAGCTGCGGCGAATGTACTGACCAATGCAGCTCCCGAATCACTGGATCCGGTAGCCGGGATTCCGGAGTATAAGGTGTCTGCAGTAAAAATCGAGAAGATCTAGTTCTCATTTCATAATACTTATCAATAAAAAGACGGCCTCACTACAGAGGCCGTCTTTTTTTGCAAAAAACTGTATCCTTACAATTAACTATTATTTACAAGGTCCTGCAGTTCAGGGAAGGGACGTATAACTCTGGGGAGCACGCCCTGCACATAGGAAATGGCGATACCGTAATTGGTAATGGGAATGCCCAGGTCAGCAGCAGCTTGCAGACGGTTGCCATAGGCGGTACGGCTGATGGTACAGCCACCGCATTGCAAGATCAGGCTGTAATCCTTGATATCCAACGGAAAAGATGGTCCCGCTGCCGTATCAAACTGCAGTTTCTTGCCCGTATAATTTGCTATCCAGCGAGGTATTTTTACCCGGCCGATATCGTCAGCCATGGCATGGTGAGTACAGGCTTCGGCAATCAGGATCTTGTCACCGTTTTGCAGTTTATCGATGGTTTGCACCCCGTTGACCATCTGGCGGAGATCGCCTTTAAAACGGGAAAATACCGTGGAAAAAGTGGTCAAAGGGACGTCTTCCGGTACATCGCCAGCAACCTTTAATACCACCTGGGAATCCGTAATGACCAGGTCGGGCGGCACCACCAATTTATCCAGGGTGTCGGCCAGCTCACGTTCCTTGACCACAATAGCGTTGGCATCATTATCCAGTATGTCACGGATGGTCTGCACCTGCGGCAATATCAGTCTGCCCTTGGGCGCGCCCAGGTCGAGGGGGACCACCAGTAAAACCAGGTCACCGGCTTTAATAATATCGCCGATGATGGAAGGTTCCTCCAGGCCGCTGACATTTTTTAATTCCCGGATCTTCTGCTTCAAGTCGGATATGCCTTTATTATTTACCGCCATGGTAGTTACGTAATCAAGTTTTCTTGCCTGCAGCACCTTTTCAATTTCACTGTAATCAACACAATCAGTTTTATTGAGCACAACGATGACCGGTTTTTGTTTACCCTGCAGGGTGGCGACCAGTTCTTCTTCGAAGTCGGTCCATTGGCCGTCGCCGATAACGATCAGCCCAACATCGGCATCTTTGATTACAGCGTTGGTTTTTTCGATGCGTTTTTGCCCAAGTTCACCAATATCATCGATCCCGGCCGTATCAATGACCAGACAAGGCCCCAAAGGATTTATTTCCACTGCTTTATCGACTGGGTCGGTGGTGGTACCGGCTTGGTCGGAGACGATGGCCAGATCATATCCCACCAGGGCATTGAGCAGGGAGGATTTGCCTGCGTTGCGCCGGCCCAGGAAAGCAATGGCGATACGCATTCCTTTCGATGTTTCATTCAGATTGCTCATTTAGTCAGTCTCCCCTAACGTAAGCAAATTTTCAGCAGTCAATATGTTGTCCAATTCGGTTGGGTCAAGAAATCCCAACGCGGCATTGGCCTGTTTGATATCCAGGTGGTTTTCCTGCATGTATTTCCAGATGGCTTCCGCTCTCGTATAACCCAGGTTTGGGATCAAAGCTGTAACCAGGGCATTGGAACGGTAAAAATTAGCCTGTAATCGTTCTTCATTGGCACTAATGTCATTGATACAATACTGACAGGTTTTTCTATCGACCCTTTGCAGGATCTGTATGGACTCAATCAGCGTATAGGTGATCAGCGGCAGAAAAGGATTTAACTCCAGATGACCGCTGCTCACCGCCTGGGCAATCATGCTGTCGTTGCCCAGCACTTTGAGACCGGCCTGTACCATTAACTCAGGCATGACCGGATTTACCTTGCCGGGCATGATGCTTGATCCCCGCAGCAAAGGCTTCAGACTTATTTCTCCACAGTCATCGGCAGACAAGTAACGCAGATCATTGGCAATTTTGATCAGATTGCTGGCGTGGGCGCGAATGATCCCGCTGACTTCCACATAAGCGTCATTGTTGCTGGTTGCTTCCAACAGATTTTCCGCCCGGGCAATGCGCAGGCCGGTTATTTTTCGCAGATTATCGATGACCCGGAAAATATACTGACGGGGCGCCGTAATGCCGGTCCCCACAGCAGTGCCGCCAATGTTTACCACCTTGATGCGCTCGAGTGATTTATATACCCGCCAGCGATCCCGGGCGACCGCTTCCGCCCAGGCGCCAAACTCCATCCCCAGTGAAACCGGGACAGCTGCCTGGTATTGGGTCCGCCCTGATTTGAGCAGACCGGCATAAGTGCGTTCCTTTTCCTGCAAGGCCAGCTGCAGTTTTTCAATGGCAGTCATTGACATTAAAGTTTGTTGCCGTACCGGCACCGCCCTGCAGGGGATCGACCACCATATGGGCATCCAGTTCGCCCTGTTCCATCAACATGGCAGCCTGCAGCAGGGCATCAGCTTTGTCGCTGTCCATATGTCCCAGTTGTTTCATCGTCAGGATCGCCGCCTGTTTGACCTGGGCCAGGCTTTTTATAAAAATGCGCTGCCAGCGATAGCCGGAAACATCAAAAAGATTTACCGCCCGCAAAGTGGCCAGACCATAATAAACATCGTCCGGCAGTTTTTCTTCCCCTATATAATCACTTTCCCAACGCATGTCAACCCTCCCTTGTCGGTTGATCTTAATGGTTAAAATTTATCTGTTTCCCGTTTAAAATCTGAAATCACGCTGGCCTTGTTCGATCGCAGTCAGATTTTTCATGGCGATCGCTCTGATTTTTTCATTGGGAACATTTCTAAGTTCTTCGGTAATTAATCTTTCCCCGGTTTGTCTGGTTTCTTCAGCAGCATAATCTTCCGTATATTCCTTCAAAGTCATGAGTGCATTGGGGTGACAGCAGTTCTGGATCTGCCCCGTTTTGGACAACTGCATAAAACGGTCGCCGGTCCTGCCTTCGCGGTAGCAGGCGGTACAAAAGCTGGGGATATAACCAAGCTGCATCAGCCACAACACGACTTGATCAAGCGTTCTTCGATCGCTTACATCAAACTGCTCGGATTTTTCATCTTCCGGTTCCGGTTCCACATAGCCGCCCACACTGGTTCTCGAACCGCCGCTAATTTGGGAGATGCCGAGCTTTAATACTCGTTCGCGGCATTTTTGACTTTCGCGGGTGGAAACAATCATGCCCGTATAGGGGACGGCAATACGGATACAGGCCACGATTTTGGCAAAAGTATCATCGTCAATACCGTTGTCAAACGAACTGGCATCAATATCATCCGCATGTCTGATCCTGGGTACGCTGATCGTATGTGGCCCGACCCCAAATGCAGCTTCCAGATGTTCGCCGTGCATCAACAGGGCAGCAAATTCATAGCGATACAGTTCCAGTCCGAACAGCACGCCCAATCCGACATCATCAATTCCGCCCTGCATGGCACGATCCATGGCCTCGGTATGATAGGCATAATTATGTTTGGGTCCGGTAGGATGAAGCTTTTCGTAACTTTCTTTATGATACGTTTCCTGGAACAGGATATAGGTGCCGATCCCGGCATCCTTTAATTTTTTATAATTTTCCACTGTGGTGGCGGCAATATTTACATTGACCCGGCGGATGGAACCGTTTTTATGTTTTACGCTGTAAATCGTTTCGATCGATTCCAGAATATATTCGATCGGGTTCATGGTCGGATGTTCACCGGCTTCAATCGCCAGCCGCTTGTGGCCCATATCCTGCAGGGCAGTGACTTCGCGCCGGATATCCTCCTGGCTGAGTTTTTTACGGGAGATATGTTTGTTTTTCAGGTGATAGGGGCAATAAACGCAACCATTGACGCAGTAATTGGACAGATACAGCGGTGCAAACATGACAATGCGGTTGCCGTAGATGTCTTTTTTGAGCTGCTCGGCCAGTTGGTATATTTCCTGATTTTTTTCCTCAAGGTCACAATCCAGCAAAACAGCTGCCTCCCGGTGGGAGAGACCTTTCTTCAGTTTGGCTTTGGCCAAAATTGAGTCAATCAGTTCAGCATTACTTTTGTTTTGCCGGGCATACTCGAGGGTTGCTATGATCTCTTCATGAGAAATGAATTCTTCGGCTTGGGGTGATTTAGGATCGTACATTACAATTCTCCCTTCTTAAGCGGGTCAGGACGTAAGACCTTTCCCTTCAGTGAAAAATAAAAAAAAATAATTTATCCGGTTTTTTTATAGTCTCCCCGGTCGACAACGATGCGGTAACCTATTTTATCGATTTTGCGCTGCAGTTCGTGGAAACCTTCCACCGCTTCGTCTTCCGTGCAGATTTTATTGTCATAGAGCAAATATTTTCTCCTGACTTCCAACGGGGAAAGGTTGGGCATGACCACATTGGCGCCTGCCATAATACCTAGTTCCCGTCCCTGGGGATGGATCGTTCCCAGGGCAGTGGTCGATGGCAGCAGCGCGTTGGGCAGTACCAGCCGGACCAGTCCCAGCATGAACATTGTCATCTCCAGCGAACCGGCAGGTTCTTCTGCAAACGGGGTATCATGATGCGGTATGAACGGCCCGATACCTACCATTTCCGGATCAAATTCATGCATAAATAAAATATCTTCGGCCAGACATTCGGCAGCTTGATAAGGCGAGCCTACCATGATCCCGCAGCCGACTTGAAACCCAATCTCTTTCAGATCGTAGAGGCATTGCCTGCGATTTGCAAACGACATCGATCCGGGATGCAATTTATTATAGTGCGTCTCATCAGCGGTTTCGTGCCGCAGCAGATAGCGATCGGCCCCGGCTTGGTAGTAAGCCTGATAGCTGGCATGACTTTTTTCTCCCAGGGATAGCGTCAGCGCGCAGTCAGGATAGCTGCTCTTGATGGCGCCGATCATAGTACAAATTCGATCATCAGTGAAATACGGGTCTTCTCCGCCCTGCAGCACGAAGGTACGGAACCCCAGTTCATATCCCGTTTGACAGCATGCAAGCACCTGTTCGTCTGTCAGCCGGTAACGTTCGATATTACGGTTGCTTTTCCTTATTCCGCAGTAGAAGCAATCATTTTTGCAGAAATTGGTCAATTCGATCAGGCCGCGGATATAAATATCGTTGCCAAAATTTTTGCGACGCACGGCGACCGCTTTGGCAAACAGATATTGATCCAGCTCCGGATTTCGATTGGAAATCAGGGCAACCAATTCTTGTTTGCTTAAAATATGCTCTCTTTCTAATTTGTCAATCAGCGTTTTCATTTTTACCACCATCGTTTTTGCCAGGCTGTTTGGCGTATACTACTTTGGAACTGACCCCGGGAAGCATGCCTAATTTACCTGAAAGTGTACTGATAATATCTCCCGGCGCATCCACTGCGATACTGATGATGCTGATGTTTTTCCGATCATAGGGGAGCCCCATTCTGCCAATGATATATTGCCCAAATTGATGCAGGATGCGGTTTAGTTTTTCTACCGAACCGGCATCTTCGACGATAATTGCGATGATGGCTACTCTTGTTTCCATTTCAACACCTCTTCTCGTAAAAATAAAAAAGCGCCCGGTAAGGCGCATAAATACACATGGATCTTTTGCCCTTACACCTCAGAAAAATCTTCGCGTGTCAGATTAATTTATGATCGCTTTATTACAAGAAACATCTCATAACGCAGCAGTATCAGTTGTCATCATTATAGTATCACACGCTTGTGAAAAAATAAACAAGATTGTGCTGGCGGTAAAAGCTTTAATTTTTAATACTCATGGATATTGGATAAAGCAAAAAAAACGCTTACCCGAAAAGGGTAAGCGTTTTTTGATAGCCTTATAAAGCCTTTTTGTGTTTAGCATGATAATGAGTATGCAGCAATTCATGGGATTTATGTCCCAGCGGCTCGTGCAGGAACTCATCATAAAGCACTTTAACTTCAGGATTGTGATGCGATTTTCTGACGGCCATGGCCTGGTCTTCTTCATAAATCGCTTCAATACGCTGAATACGTTTGGCATTGGCTTTGGTTATGGGCTGTCCGCCGCCGCCGATGCAGCCGCCGGGGCAAGCCATGATTTCAATGAAGTGGTAGGGGGACTCTCCAGCCCGTACCTGATCCATCAGTTGTCTGGCGTTGGAAAGGCTGTGGGCAATAGCCACCTTGACCTTGGTTCCGTCCAGATCGATTTCAGCTTCCTTGATGCCTTCAAAGCCACGCGCAAAGGTGAAGTTGACATCTTCAAGCTCTTTCTTGGTCACAACTTCGTAGACCGTACGTAAAGCTGCTTCCATAACGCCGCCAGTGGCACCGAAGATTACGGCCGCGCCGGTGTAAGCACCCATCCAGGAATCAAATGGCGATGGGGCAAGCTTATGGAAATCGATACCGGTTCTGCGCAATAGCTTGCCGACTTCTCTGGTGGTCAGAACGATATCAACATCCTGGTATCCGCTGGCGTTCATTTCAGGACGCGAAGCTTCAAATTTCTTGGCAATACAGGGCATGATTGAAACCGAGAATATTTTCTTGGCCGGGATGCCCATCTTGTCTGCCCAGTAGGTCTTGACCAGGGAGCCAAACATCTGCTGGGGTGATTTGCAGGAGGAAAGATTATCCAGCAAATCAGGATAGAAAGTTTCACAGAAGTTGATCCAGCCCGGACTGCAGGAAGTAAACATCGGCAGTGTGCCGCCGGTGGTCAGACGCTGCAGCAATTCGTTACCTTCTTCCAGGATGGTAAGGTCAGCGGTGAAATTGGTATGCAGTACATAGTCAAAACCAACTTGACGCAAACCTGCTACAAATACTTCCATGGGCAGTTCACC
>JAGFXV010000184.1 GCA_017861475.1 Bacillota bacterium
TTTTGAAAGTTCTCCGCCATAACTTGGGCAGGATATTGAGACTGCCGGCGCGAATTCTTCAAACATCTGCTTCTCATGGGAAGCAGATCTGATGGGGAGGACATACAGCAATGACGATACGCTATATTATTGGACGTGCCGGGACCGGTACCGACCGCACAGCGATAGAGGAAATCGGCAGGGAACTGCGCAATGGCTGTGAACAAAAGATTTATTTGTTCGTACCGGAACAATATACCCTGCAGGCGGAAAGAAATCTGATCAGTCAACTGAAGCTGCCCGGAATAATAAAAGCTGAAGTATTAAGCTTAAATCGTTTGGCTTACCGGGTCCTGAATGAAACCGGAGGCAGGACCAGAGTGGTCATCAATGAGCAGGGCAGAAGTATGGTCATTAAAAAGGTGATCAATGATGTTACCCGTGATTTAAGCATTTATAAAAAAGCCAGTCGGCAGGAAGGTTTTATTGAAGAGTTAAGCGACTTGTTTGCCAATTTCAAACAATATGATCTCGATCCGTCCATCCTGCAATCAAAACAAAACGAAATAGAGGATGATGTCCTCCGTTTAAAGCTTAAGGATATCAGCCTCATCTACGCGGTTTTTACTGATTACATGGCCAGTCACTATTTGGATATGGAGGATCAGCTGAATTTATTCATTGAAAAACTGGATGATTCCGTACTCCTTAAAGATACCCGGATATGGCTGGATAAATTCAGCTATTTCCCGCCCCAAAATCTAAGGATCATTGAAAAAATGATGCTGCAGGCCAGGGATACTACCTTTTGCCTGACCCTTGACCCGCAGTCCGGACGGGATAAAGATACTTTTAAAATAAGCCAGAGTTGTTATGAGCAACTTCATGCTCTGGCGGTTCGCCATGGTTTGCGCGAAGAAAGAATCGAGCTTACTGATACTCGAAGCTGTGCACTTGCTCCTCTTAAACATCTGGAACAGGAATTATATGCTTATCCACATAAGATATTCACCGGCGAAGTGAAGAATATGGAAATATTCGCTGCCGCCAATATTTATAGTGAAGCCGAACATGTAGCTGCCCGGATCGTAAAACTGGTACAGGATCAGGGCTGGCGCTGGCGGGACATTACCGTGCTGAGCAGTGGTTTGGATACCTATGGACCAATCATCAGCAGGGTCTTTAATGAATACCGGATCCCCTTTTTTTTGGATACTAAATTAACGATCGATAACCACCCGCTGATAAAAATGATTCTTTCATCATTGGCGGTGATCAATCGGGGTTATCGAGCGGATGATATCTTTATGCTGATGAAAAGCGGATTCACCGATCTAACTCCGGACGAATGCGAAGAAATTGAAAATTACATGCTGGCTTACGGGATCAAAGGCAGACTTTTCCAGGAAGATTTCAGCCGCGGTCAGGATGAAATTGAACCACAACTTTTGGCATCTCTCAATCATAACCGTCTGAAGCTTATTTCGCCATTACAAAAGTTGGAGAAATCCATAAAAGGAAAAAAAACCGGGCGAGAACTCAGTCTGACGCTGTTTCATTATCTGCAAACTTTAGATATCGAACAAAAACTGCAGGACTGGACCGACACACTGCGCCGGGATGGCTTGTATGAATATGTCCTGGGAAACGGACAGATTTGGAATATTGTCATGCAAACGTTTGATCAGTTGGTGGAAATTCTAGGTGACAATGAAATCAATCTCAAAGAATTCACCAGTCTGCTGGAAACCGGTTATAAATCCTTTTCCGTGGGCATAATCCCGACTACAGTCGATCAGATCATGATCGGCAATATCAAAAGAAGTAAAAGTCATTCCGTAAAAGCTGTTTTTGTTATGGGGACAAATGATGGGATCCTTCCTGCCGGAACACCCAACCAGATTATTTTTACCGAAGAAGAAAAACAGATCCTGCATACAAATCAGTTGGAATGGGATCTGGATCAGCAGTCGCAAAGCACGGAAGAAGAATTTGACATTTACCTGGCCTTCAGCCAGGCCGATGAATTTTTATCGTTATCTTATGCCATTGCTGATCAGGAGGGCAAGGCATTGCGTCCTTCGTTGCTGATCAACCGGGTGAAGACCCTGTATCCCAAACTCAAAACCCGCAGTGATTTATTGCGGACACCAGGAATAGAATTGGAGCAACTGGTCACGCCGACAGGAAGCTTTAAATATCTGGCCGAAAAACTGCGTTTACATCTAGACGGCGAAGAGATCAATGATTTCTGGTGGGATGTTTATGATTGGTATTATCATCATCCGGAATGGGAAAACCGCAGGATAAACATACTGGATGCTCTTTTTTACCAGAATCAAGTTACTCCAGTTGAGCAAGTCAGTGCCGGAAAGCTTTATAAAACTCCATTTTATTCAAGTGTATCCAGACTGGAGCAATTCGCTGCCTGTCCCTTTGCCCATTTTGTTCGCTATGGATTACGCCCCCAGGAACGCAGGAGCTTTGCAGTCGGTCTGCCGGATATAGGTATTCTGTTGCATGAAGGTCTGGCCGAGTTTTCTACCGCCCTTGGAGAGCAGGGGATAGACTGGAGAAATATTTCGCGATCTGAATGTGATGATCTGATAGATAAGATCATGGCTGAACAGTTGGTGCTTCATAACAACGGAATAATGATGAGCAGTTACCGTTACCGCTATCTGGCCCAACGTCTTAAAAAAATCACCCACCGGGCCGTCTGGACCCTGACTGAACATATCCAGAGAGGCGAATTTGAACCTTATCTCTATGAAGCCCGCTTTGGCTCCGGCGGCGTATTTCCGCCCCTGCGTGTTGATTTAAACAACGAACAGAGTTTTTATCTGGAAGGCCGCATTGACCGGATCGATATCTTGCACGGTGAAGACAGCACTTACTTTAAAATCATCGACTACAAAAGCGGAGAACGACAGCTTAATCTGTCAGAACTATATTTCGGTCTCAACCTGCAGTTGTTTGTTTATTTACTGGCGGTACTGAAAGCAAAAAAACCGGAATCTGATGCTGCTTTAACAAATAACAATTATAAACCCGCCGCTTTGTTTTATTTTAAAATTGATGATCCACTGATAAACGTAACTGATATGGATCTGACTGATATTGAGGATAAAATCCGTAAAAAATTGCGCATGAACGGACTCGTTCTTAAAGATGTTGAACTGGTAAGAGCGATGGATCGGGACTTGCAGGGGAATTCTGACATCCTGCCACTGGGAATCAAAAACAATGGCGAATTTAGTGCAGCATCCAGTGTTTTAGAGGCGGAAGAGTTTGATATATTATTTGATTATCTGCAGGAACTTCTCAAGGAAATCGGAACGCAAATGGTAAACGGTCAGATACGTATAGAACCGGTTAAAACCGATAAATGGAAAGCCTGCGATCGTTGTATTTATCATGCCATCTGTCAGTTTGACAAAATGTTTGCCGCCAATCGCTATAAAAATATATTGTCCGCCAGAGATGCTGACATACTGGACAAAATAAAGAATCTCCGGGAGGATATTACACATGAGTAATTGGACTGATGAGCAGCAGCAGGCAATTGAATCACGCAACAGCAATCTTCTTGTGGCAGCCGCTGCCGGTTCAGGAAAAACAGCAGTCCTGGTGGAAAGAATCATTCGTATGATCTGTCAGGATGGTTTAAATATTGAAAATTTGCTTATTGTAACATTTACTAATGCTGCTGCCGGAGAAATGCGGGAAAGGATTACCGCTGCGATCATAAGAGAACTTGAATTAAATCCTGATAATCCAGAACATTTGCGCCATCAGCTGCAGATGATCGGCAGAAGCTCCATCTGTACCGTACATGCATTTTGCACAAATGTTGTGCGCGATAATTTTCATTTACTGGACATCGATCCGAAGTTCCGCATCGGAGATACTACTGAATGTTCGATCTTACGTCGGGAAACAGTTGAGGAGATCATGGAAGAAGCCTATGAAAGCGGAGAGGAAAATTTTCTGGGCCTGGTGGAACGTTTTGCCGGTTCCAGAAATGACAAGCCCGTTGAGGATCTGATCCTGCGTACCTATGCCTTTATTCAAAGTCAGCCGGAACCTTTGGCTTGGCTGGTAGAAAAGACCGGTCAATTTGTCATGACAGAAGATGAATTGGCGCAAAGTGCCTGGGCCGAAATGATTATTCAGGATATGCAGGCCAAAACCGGGGAAGCCAGAGAGCTATTTACCGCGGCTGCAGCTGCAATCGATCTTGATCCTGGATTGGAAGGCTACCGGCCCGCTCTTGAAGACGATCTGGCACTGATTGACCAACTTGATGCCGGTTTGCAAACCGGATTAGACAGCCTGACCCAGCACATGCAGACGATCAAGTTTACCCGATTGGGAAGAGTTTCCCGGGACTGTTATCCTCATTTACAAGAACAAGTCAAAGAACTGCGTAACGAAGGCAAAAAAATGATCTCGGATTTGCAAGAACTAATATCGGGCAAAAGCCTCTCTGATTACGCAACTGAACTTGTGCAGCTCTACCCCAGTATGCAATCGCTGTTACAGCTGACCGCCAATTTTATCCGGCTTTATCAGGAGAAAAAAGCGGAAAAAGGTATTTTGGAT
>JAGFXV010000185.1 GCA_017861475.1 Bacillota bacterium
GCCGCCGGTCGATCCCAATAATCAGGATGCTTCAGTATTGGTAGGCTCGGTAGATATATCCAAAATGGATCTTTACCCGGAAGATGACCCCCGGGTCCTTTCCCTGAACGGTGCATTTAATGCCGGCAATCGAGGACTCGTAGAGTTTATCGAAATCTTCAAGAATGACGTTGAATATTTGCATACCATCATAACCGCCACCCAAGAGAAGTCCATACCATCCCCCGGCAAAGGTCCCATGATTTATTTTGACGGTATCATTCTGGCCCATTCCAATGAAGCCGAATGGAACAAGTTCAAGTCTGATCACACCAATGAAGCAATCCTGGATCGCATCGTCAAAATTGAAGTTCCCTATTGCCTGGAATTAGACCAGGAAGTTAAGATCTATCAAAAGATATTGAAAATGAGCAAATTCAAAGCCCACATCGCACCGCATACGATCGAGATAGCCTCCATGTTTGCCGTTATGAGCCGTTTTGCCCCATCCACCAAGGTCGACAGCATAACCAAAATGCGAATCTATAACGGGGAGGAGATCGTGGTCAAAGATTCCAGTCAGCGGGTAGATATTCAGGAACTGCGTGACGAGGCCGGCAAGGAGGGCTTAACCGGGATTTCAACCCGTTTTATTATGAAAGCCATCGACAATGCCCTGTCTGAATCCGAGTGTGATTGCATTAATCCGATCCTGGTGATGGAATCACTGGTTAAGGCAGTCAGGGCTACTGATATTAGTGATGAAGACAAGAAGAAACTGCTGGTTCTGCTGCAGGAGACATTGAAACAGGAGTATCATCGTATTTTGGAAAAAGAAGTGACCCGGGCTTTTATCCATGGCTATCAGGAACAGGCCGAAACCCTTTTCAATAACTACCTTGATCACGCCGAGGCCTATGTCAACAAGACCCGGATCAAAGATAAGAATACCGGCGAAGAGCTGGAAGTTGACGAAAAATTTCTGGAATCCATTGAAAGCCAGTTGGGTATCAGCGGCACTGCCGCCAAAGGTTTCCGCAATGATGTCACCGCCTATATGTTTTCACTTCTGCGCAATCAGGTGAAAATAGAATTTGGCAGTTACGAACCGCTTAAAGAGGCGATTGAAAAGAAACTGATCAACTCGGTACGTGAACTGTCGAGGGTGGTTACCCAGGCTCGGGTGCGTGATCAGGAACAGAGACAAAAGTATGATGCCATGGTGGAAGCAATGAGAAACAACGGTTACTGTGAGCATTGCTGCAACGTGATCTTGAAATATGCTGCCAATAATCTTTGGAAGGATTAAGGTGGAGTTATGGCAATTTTTCGCGAACAGGAGCGGGGCGGCCGGGATCGCAGCGCCGAAGACCGCCGCCGTCACCGGCAGTTGGTGGAGGATCATATCAAACGCAATCTGGGCAATATCATTGCCGAGGAAAGCATTATCGGCCAGAGCAAGGGCAAAACCTTTAAGATCCCCATCCGGGGCTTGAAAGAATACCAGTTTGTATATGGAGACAACCATCCCGGCGTGGCCAGCGGCAAAGGTGATGAAAAGCGCGGGCAAAGAATTACCGGGGCCCAGAGGCCGGTACCTGGAGACGGAGATGGCGCCGGCAGCTCGGAAGGCGAAGAGATCTACGAGACTGAAATCACGCTGGAAGAACTGGTGGAATATCTGTTTGAGGATCTGCATCTGCCTTTTATGGAGAAAAAGAAGTTGTCGCTTCTGGAAACTGAAACCACCAACAAACGCTGGGGAATTCAGCGCAAGGGGATCCCACCGCGATTATCCAAGAAGCGTTCCATGGTCGAACGCATTAAAAGAATGAAATCAGCCCAGCGGCCAAATGAGGATGAAAATGCAGAAAACATACTCCAACCCGGAGAGCGTTTTCCGTTCAGTGAATATGATCTGCGTTATCAGCGTCTGAAAGAGCAGACCAGGCCGGAGTCAAATGCAGTGGTGATCTGCATTATGGACAATTCCGGATCGATGTATATGAGCAAAAAATTTCTGGCCCGCAGTTTTTTCTTTTTGCTCTATCAGTTTGTGCGCTACCGTTATGTAAATGTGGAACTGGTGTTTATCAATCATACCACCACAGCCCTGGAAGTGAACGAGGATGATTTCTTTCACCGCGCAGAGTCCGGCGGAACCATGATCAGCAGCGGTTATGAAAAAGCGATCGAAATCATCTATCAGCGTTACAGTCCAGCGGTTTGGAATATTTATGCCTTTCATTGCAGTGACGGTGACAACTGGCCGGAAGATAATGATAAGGCAGTAGAAAAAGCCCGTGAATTATGCGGCCTTTGCAATTTGTTCGGTTACGGGGAGATCATTTCCAACTGGGGCAGCACTGAAAGCATGGCTGAGCTGCTGAATCAGGAGATCCGAGAGAAAAATTTTCTGGCCGTCAAGATGGCCGGCAAAGACCATATCTGGCCTGCTTTTAAACGTTTTATGAAAATGGAGGAAGGAGAGTAAGGGATTGAGCCGTAATTTCAGTCTGCAGGAACTGCGGGAATGGAGTGGGAAAATTGAAGCGCTGGTGGAAAAAAACGGGCTCAATCCCTACCCGCAGGAATTTGAAATCTGTGATTATGAAGAAATGCTTAACTACGAGACCTATCTGGGCATGCCTTCCCGTTATCCCCATTGGAGTTTCGGCAAAGCCTATGAGCGGAAAAAAACCTACTATCGCTACAATCTGAGCGGATTGCCTTATGAGATGGTGATCAACACCAATCCTTGCCTGGCTTATTTAATGAAAGACAACACCTTGCTTTTACAGATTTTGACCATAGCCCATGTATACGGGCATAACGATTTTTTTCGCAACAACCGCTTGTTCAGAGACGGTACCCGGGCAGAGCTGGTGCTGCAAATGTTTAAATCCCATGCCAGCAGAATCCGTTCCTATATCAGTGATCCGAGTATCGGTTACAGCAAAGTAGAAGCGGTGCTGGACGCAGCCCATGCCTTGCGCTTGCAATGTTATCGTCAGGTGGGACAAAAAAGCGAGGATGAGAAAAGCCAACGGGCTCGCTTGCTGAAGCAAGCCATTCCTTCGCCGTCAGATCATCCTTTGCTGGAAAAGAACAATCCGGCCCCATTGCCTGATTTGCATCGCATACCATTGGAACCGGAGGAGGATATTCTTTATTTCCTGATTCGCTATGCGCCCTTGAGCGAATGGGAAAAAGACATCGTACAAATGGTCAGGGAAGAGAGCGCCTATTTTCTGCCCCAGATCGAGACAAAAATTATGAACGAAGGATGGGCCAGCTTCTGGCATCATCGCATACTGAACCAGTTGGATCTGCCGCAGTCTCTTTATATGGAATTCATGGTCCGTCACAATCAGGTCCTGCGCCCGCATGAAGGGGGAATAAATCCTTATCATCTGGGGTTTGCTATCTTTACTGATTTGGAAAAACGCCATGCCGGGGAGCCGGACTTTATTTTTAAAGTCCGGGAACAGGAGCGGGATGCTTCTTTTATTCGCCGCTATCTGACCGGAGAGCTTTGTGAAGAATTAAATCTGTTTGCATACAATAAAAAAGGGACCCGTGATTATGTTATCACTGAAGTTGCTGACGAGGAAGGCTGGAAGCAGATCCGGGATACGCTGGCCACACAGGTGGGAATGGGTATGATCCCTAATGTCAGGGTTATGGAAGTACAGAATACGGAGCGGGTTTTGTATCTGGAACACGAGTGGGAAGGCAAGGAACTGCAGATCAAATATGCCCATGAGACGCTGCGCTATATTGCTCGTTTGTGGGGCGGCAAAGTGCGGCTGCGTACCAGAGTACGAGACACAGGACAGATCCTGGAAAGTGAAGCCTATATGAGGTGATATTTCCCCGGACTTTAAAATCAGTTTACGGTAGTAGTATAATTAATTTTGGAATTAAAAGCACCAGGTATTTATGCACGGGGGAAGGGGAATTAATTTGCATAATGGAAACAGAGTGGAAATCGTTGTTGATGGCGTGACCGGGGTAGGCAAATCCAGTTTGGTGAAAATTATCTGTGAGGAATTGAAGTTAAAGCCTTTCAGCGAAATGTTTGAAGATGAAAACCGGCTTTTGCATAAATTTTTTTATGATCGGGAAAAATGGGCTTTTCCCATGCAGACGAATTTCCTTACCAACCGCTTCAAACAATATCAGCAAGCCATGAAAGTCGGTCATGCAGTGATGGATCGTTCCATCTATTCCGACCGGATATTTGCCCGCATGTATCTGGAACATGGATATCTTATCCCGGAGGAATATGCAGTGTATAATAATCTTTTGAATACCCTGCTGGAGCACGTGGATCCGCCCCGGCTGCTGATTTATTTGCAGGTCGATACGGACGAAGCCATTCGCCGCATCCATAAACGCGGACGTCCGGATGAGATCGAGGTGGAGCGTGAATATTGGAATCTGCTCAATAAGTTCTATGAAGATAATTATAAAGATTTTAATATCGCCCGTTTACTGCCCATAAAGGTAGACAAGCTGGATTACGTTCATAGACCTGAGGACCGTACTTTTGTCATGGGAGAAATCAAGAAAGCCATTCAAAGTTTGGAAAGGACGGACCTCAGTCATTTGAGCTGAGTCTAATGAAATCTTTGGCTCAATGGATGGTACAGGAAGGACCTCCCTCCAAAGGCAAGATGTGGCTGATGTATTGGATATCGTTGCTGATCGAGGCATTTTACCTGGGGATAGCCTGGCTTACGGTCAGCAATCCTTTCATGCACTATTTTACCATTGCGGTCATCGCCCTGGAATCATACCATCTGCTATGGCTGGGCCTGAGCTTCAGACGGTTTTTTGCCGGCCGCGCGCCCGTATCAAGGATTTTCAACTGGCGCCTGGAGCGAATGAGTGCCTTGACGCTCTTTAGTTATAGTCTGCTGCTGGTCATAACCCTGGCTTTCTTCGGCTAGTTTATATTGAATTATAATTTTCCGACCGACGACGGGCGGGACAATCTGACGGTATTGGAAGTCAGGAACGGTATAAATTTATCCCGGTTGCTGATGCCTAATTCCAGGTAATAATAATTGCCGGGCTGCAGTTCGAAACGGCATCTTCCGGATAAGCTTTTAACCTTGATATCATAATAGGTGCGCCATTCATTGACTTCATAAATGCGCAGCACGACCAGCTCCGTATCGGGCTTTATCTGATTATGCCGGGAATCTTCTTCAAATTTTGTCCGGCTCAGATTCCAGTAGGCCAACATATTTTTGGCATCATTGCCGCTGAATTTAATGGAATTTTGCGGGACAAACAAATCGCTTTCTCCGTACGTGGACAGTTCCTGGGCCAGCTCATAGTGAAAGCGGTTAGTTTTGGGGGAGATATTTTCGGTAGGATTTATATTGGCCAGTACCCAGTAGATCAACAAACTCAAGGCTGTAACCACGATGATGATAAAAAGCAGGGGAACCATTTTAACACCTTCCTTTTCCGGTGAATTGAACCAATCAGCTGCCTGTTATGATATTATGCCCGGAAAGGCCATTTTATAAGCAGTTTTTGCCGGCAACCGGGGTTAACTTTAAATATTGAAAGCACAAAGGAGGTAACGATTTGGCGAACAAACCTCGCTGGGGTTGGGTGGAAATCATCCTGGTCTACTTGTGTATAACCGTGATCGGTTATGTAGTTTCCTTTTTCAGTCCAAAGCTGACGCATATAAGCGCTGGTCTGGGTATGGGCGAGGCAGGCTATTTCCTAGTGGTCTTTTTTATTCAATTTATCGTTACCGTTCTGCTGGTCTGGTTCTTTGCCGTTGTTACCACCGGAGCTGGTTGGTCTGATCTGGGTTTAAAAGCGGCCAGTCTGAAAAAATTTATTCAATATGGTTTTTTGTGCGGCATTGGGTTGATTATAACGGTGGTCTTGCTGGGATTTGTCATCAAACAATTTCAGCCCGAGATCCCGCCCCAGTATTTTGAGCAGATTCTGCGCTCAGCGCATAGCTTGAAGGTATTTTTGCTGATTTTTGCGGCCGGAGCAATACTGGCTCCCTTTTCCGAGGAACTGTACTATCGGGGTATGATCTATCCGGTCTTCCGGCAACATCTTGGCCCGGTTTGGGGAGCGCTGCTGGCTGGTCTGTTGTTTGCACTGGTCCACTTTGATCTGTGGCGGACCATTCCTCTTGCGATCGGTGGAGCAGGGTTATGTTATATATATGAAAAAACCGGCAGTATATGGGTTTCAACCTTGG